>CAYHDD010000001.1:0-23866 GCA_964355195.1 uncultured Rhodoferax sp.
GTGGATGCCGGTTGAAGCGGTAAGACGATAGCCTCTGGACATGCGTGGGTTCTAAAAAGAGGGAGTGAGAATAGTCGGGGCGCTGAATTTAGTCGTATTATCAATGTACAAAAGAACAATTCCCGATCGATCAATTCGATTACTTTTAAATACTGAAGCCGTGGAATCTAACCTGCACTCTCCCGAACGTCGGCTGATCGACCTGCGCATTGAGCACGGCGATCTTGATGCCATGATAGACCGCGCCGAAGACGAGTCAACGCTGGATGAACTCTTGATGCGAAGGCTGAAGAAGAGGCGGCTGAGCCTGCGTGACGAGATCGCTCGACTTGAGCGCCTTGTGACTCCGGACGAGCCAGCCTGACGAATGAGTTTGGAAGGCCTGGTGCGCGAGACCTTCGCACCAGGAGGGCTGTTGGCACGCTCGGTCGAAGAGTTCAAGCCCAGGTACGGTCAGACCGAAATGGCGGCCTCGATTGCGCGCACCATCGACAGTGGCGGTGTGCTGGTGGTCGAGGCGGGAACCGGCATCGGCAAGACCTTTGCCTACCTGGTGCCGGTGTTGCTCAGTGGCTCACGGGTGCTGCTTTCAACCGCCACCAAGACTTTGCAGGACCAGCTGTTCGGTCGTGATTTGCCCTTGTTGCTCAAGACTTTGGGGCTGCCGTTGCGCAGCGCTCTGCTCAAAGGGCGTGCCAGCTATTTGTGCGTGCACCGTTTGCAGGTGGCGCGGGAACAGTCCGGCACCGCCAGCTCGCTGGCATTGCGAACGCTGGCGCGCATAGAAACCTGGGCTCAGGCGACGACCAGCGGTGACTTGGCCGAGTTGCCGGGTCTGGACGAGCGCTCGCCGATCATCCCGCTGGTGACTTCCTCGCGCGACAACTGCCTGGGGTCGCAATGCCCTCAGTTTCAGGCTTGCCATGTCAATCAGGCGCGCCGTGAGGCCATGGCGGCGGATCTCGTGGTTATCAATCACCACTTGTTCTTTGCCGACATGGCGGTACGCGAGTCGGGGTTGGCCGAGTTACTGCCTTCGGTGCGCTGTGTTGTCTTTGACGAAGCGCATCAGCTCAACGAAACCGGTGTTCAGTTCCTGGGCAAGCAGCTCAGCACCGGACAGGTCATTGATTTCACCCGCGATCTCCTGGCCACCGGGCTGCAGCAGGCACGCGGGCTGGCAGATTGGCAGGCGCTGGCTGGCGCCACCGAGCATGGCGCTCGGGATCTGCGGCTGGCCGTTGGGCGGCCGCAGTCAGGAAACAAACTACGCTGGGTTGAGGTCTGCCCGGATCAACTCGACGAGGCCCAGTGGCGCGCTGCCCTGAGCGGGTTGCAAGCGGCTTGTGAGCAGGTTGTTCAGGCTCTTGCGTCGGTCCGGGAGTCAGCCCCCGAGCTGGCGCGTCTGCACGAACGGGCTTCAGTTTTTGTTGAGCGCATGGAATTCTTCGCCAAGCCCTGTGCCAGTGACTCGGTGCGCTGGGTTGACGTCGGTGCGCAGCTCAGCCTGGTTGAGTCGCCGCTTGACATCGCCGAGATGGTCCGGACCCGGCTGTTGACCAAGGCGTCTGATGAAGCGCAGCAGCGTTCGTGGATATTTACTTCGGCAACTTTGGGCGAGGATGCTGGCCTGAGCTGGTTCACCGAATCCTGCGGGCTCACCGATGCCGAAATACTCAAGGTAGAAAGTCCGTTTGACTACGCCACGCAGGCGGCGCTTTACGTACCCTTGCATTTGCCAAAGCCGAGCGAGTCCGGACACAGCCAGCAGGTCGCGAGTTTTGCGGCGCAGGCCGCGCTGGCGCTGGGTGGGCGGACACTGATTCTGACGACCACGCTGCGCGCCTTGCAAACCGTCAGCGACCTGCTTCAGCGTCAGTTTGCAGACACCAACTCGCTCGAAATTCTGGTCCAGGGGCAGCAGCCCAAACGCCAGCTCATGGAGCGCTTTCGTCGCGGCGACCAAGACGGTCGTTGTGGTTGCGTGCTGGTGGCTTCAGCCTCTTTTTGGGAGGGCTTTGACGTGCCGAGGGCGGCGCTGCAACTGGTGATCATTGACAAGCTTCCTTTCCCGCCGCCCAGCGACCCCCTGGTCGAGGCGCGCACCAAGCGTCTGGAGTCGAGTGGGCGCAGCGTCTTCAATGACTACTTCATACCCGAGGCGGCGATCGCGCTCAAACAAGGCGCGGGGCGCTTGATTCGTCGTGAAACCGATCAGGGCATCCTGGTGGTGTGTGACACGCGTCTTGCGCGAATGGGCTACGGACGCAGGCTGGTGGCCGCTCTGCCACCGATGCGGCAACTGAAGTCTCAGCAGGAACTGGCGGACGCGCTGGACGCGCTTACCAGACCTTCCACCAGGGGTTGGGGCTGAGCTTGGCGCCCCCGCTGAGGTACTCGGACTTGGGGTGGTTCTTTTCCAGCACCCGTCTTGTATCGTCGCGAAGCTGGTTCAGACCGAGTGCATCGTACGATTTGATCATGATGGCCAGTGCCTCTTCAACCGCGGCGACATCGGGGTAGTCGGTCACCGCCAACTGGGCCCGGTTGGCGGCAGCCAGATAGGCGCCGCGGCCGAGGTAGTAGCGTGCCACGTGCAACTCGTAGTTGGCCAACGAATTGACAATGTAGGTCATGCGCAGGTTCGCGTCCGGCGTGTAGCGCGAGGTCGGGAAGCGGGTCACCAGTTCTTTGAATGCCTCGAACGATTCCTTGGACGCTTTCTGGTCGCGCTCGGCCAGGTCCTGGCTGGCGATATAGGACAGAAAACCCATGTTGTCATTGAAGTTGACCAAACCTTTGAGGTACAGCGCGTAATCAAGCGCCGGACTGGCCGGATGCAGCTTCATGAAGCGGTCCAGCGTGGCAACGGCCTGCGTCGGTTCGGCTGACTTGTACTGGGCGTAGGCTTTGTCCAACTGGGCTTGCTGCGCCAGCGGCGTACCGGCCGCACGACCTTCGAGTTTTTCCAGCAGGGAGATCGCCTTTTCATAGGCGCCAGAACCGAGCTCGTCCTTGGCTTCGGAATACAGCTTGCTCGGACTCCAGTTGGCCTCTTTGTCCGCCGGCGTTGACGAGCAACCCGCCGACAGCAAGAGGGCACTTGCCAGCCACCAGGTGCAGACAACCGATAATTTGGCTCGAAGCATGTAGGACAACTTTCTTGAAGGATTGCGGATTGATTATATCGAGCGGGCATGACAGTGAAGAGTTGCAGGAGAGCGCCGAGTTCGAGCGCACATCCGAATTGCGTCGGCTCACTTTTGGTGAATCCCAGCATGGACTAAGACTGGATCAAGCCCTTGTGGAACTGGTGCCGGAGTTCTCGCGCAGCTATTTGCAGCAATTGATCGAGGCAGGCGCAATGACACTCGATCGAGGCACGCCGTCCAAGGCGTCGATGCGTGTCAGGACGGGTGAGGGCGGAGTGATCGAATTGCGCCCTACCGCGCAAAGCCAAGCCTTCAAACCCGAGCTCATGGCGCTCGACATTGTCTATGAAGACGATCATTTGATGGTGCTCAACAAGCCGGCCGGTCTGGTCGTGCATCCGGCGCCGGGCAACTGGCGCGGCACCCTGCTCAACGGCCTGCTGGCACACGATTCAAAGGCCAGTCATCTGCCGCGCGCTGGCATCGTGCACCGGCTCGACAAGGACACCAGTGGCTTGATGGTGGTGGCGCGCACTCGAAGCGTGATGGATGCCTTGGTCCGCCTGATCGCGGCGCGCGAGGTGACGCGCCAGTATCTGGCGTTGGCGCATCGAACCTGGAGCGGTGGTGCCAACCGTCAGGTCGATCATCCGATTGGCCGAGACCCGCGCAACCGGCTGCGCATGGCAGTCGTAGACATGGACAGAAATCCAGGCAAGCTGGCCCGTACCGACATCGAACTGCTTGAAAACTGTGAGCAAGGCTGTCTGGTTCGTTGTACTTTGCACACGGGTCGAACCCACCAGATTCGGGTTCACATGGCCTGCGTCGGACATGCCTTGGTGGCTGATGAGCTCTACGCTGGACCACCTGCTGCGGGCATGGCGCGGCAGGCACTGCATGCCTATCGGCTGGCTTTCAAGCATCCGGTCACCGATCAAGCCATGCGCTTCGAGGCCGCTTTGCCGGAGGATTTCAGCGCGGCCCTGCGTCAGTGGGGTCTTGGCTATAATGGCGCCGAACGGCCTAACAGCCAACCGCCCGGCTGACAGCCGGGGAGGGTGCCGCGGATTTATCAATCCGCCTGTGGCGCCTCAAGGAATCAAGCAGATTTTGCGCCGCCATGGCGCGTTTCCCGGAACTTGCAAGACCATGAATACGGCCGATGCCAAGCGCGTATTAGAGACCGCTTTGATTTGCTCGCAGCAGCCGGTGCAGGCAGCAGAGTTGCGCGTCCTGTTCAACGACGCACCGGACGTTGATACGATCAAGCAGCTGTTGCACGAATTGCAGCAGGAGTGGTTGGGGCGCGGTGTGGAACTGGTTGAGGTTGCCCATGGCTGGCGCTTTCAGAGTCGCCCGGAAATGCGGGAGTACCTGGACCGTCTGCACCCGGAGAAGCCGCCACGCTATAGCCGTGCCACGCTGGAGACTTTGGCCATCATTGCCTACCGCCAGCCGGTCACGCGCGGTGATATCGAAGACGTCAGGGGTGTCACGGTCAACTCGATGTTGCTCAAGCAACTTGAAGACCGTGGCTGGATCGAGGTGATTGGTCATCGCAGCACGGTGGGTCGGCCGGCCTTGTTTGGTACCACGCGGCATTTTCTGGACGACCTGGGCCTGGCTTCATTGAACCAATTGCCGCCGCTGGACTCGCCACAGCGGCAAGCGGAGGTTCTACAAGTTCTGGGCAGCGCTGAGTTTGCTGCGGCGCAAGGGGAGATCGATATGTCAGGCTCAAGTTCAAGTACTGAAAGCACGCCCGACGTCGTGCTCAGCGAAACCGGGGCCAGCTCGCAGGCCCCACCATTCTTCTTGACAGGAATTCAAACATGAGCGCAAACGGTGTTGACAGCTCGGACCTCTGCGGGGTACCACCCCAGCTTGATCCTCGAGAGGCGCTGGAGGATGAAACCGGCGCACCGGTCGATGAGTCGGACCAAACCAGGACGGTCGAGGTTCGAGGCGTGGTGAGTCGTTTTGACGACGTCGTTTCCGGGCAATTCGATGTCGACGAGGAAGATGCCAACCTCGCACCCGCCAAGCGTGTGCTGGCGCCGATGGCAGAAACCCCGAAGCTGCACAAGGTTCTCGCGCAGGCCGGTATGGGGTCACGCCTTGAGATGGAACAGCTGATCATGGAGGGGCGCATCACCGTCAACAATGAGCCGGCCCATATTGGTCAACGCATTCAGTTCGGTGATCATGTCAAGGTCAATGGCAAACCGATCAAGTTCCGCATCGACGCGCCACCGGCGCGGGTGATTGCGTACCACAAGCCAGTGGGTGAGGTTGTCACGCATGATGACCCGCAGAACCGTCCTACCGTGTTTCGAAAGTTGCCCAAATTGATGCAGGGGAAGTGGCAGTCGGTCGGGCGATTGGACATCAATACCGAGGGCTTGCTCCTGTTTACCAGTTCGGGTCAACTGGCCAATGATTTGATGCACCCGCGGTTTGGCCTGGAACGCGAATATGCCGTGCGCGTTCTGGGTGCCTTGAGCAAGGACGAAAAACAGTTGTTGCTTGACGGTGTCAAGCTGGATGATGGTATGGCCCAATTCGGTTCGGTTGAAGAAGGTGGCGGCGAAGGTTCAAACTGCTGGTACCGTGTAACCATCAGCGAGGGGAGAAACCGCGAGGTGCGCCGCATGTTCGAGGCCGTTGGGCACGCCGTCAGCCGATTGATCCGGATTCGTTATGGTGCGATGGTCTTGCCGCGAGGCTTGAGGCGCGGTGCCTGGATGGAGCTCGATGCCGGTGATATCCAGTTTTTGACGCGGGCCGCCGAGTCCCGTGGCTCCCGCCGCGGCGCCGCTGAAGGCGGCGCACCCGGTGCGTCGATGGCGCCGCTCGAAGGCGGCCGGGAGTCGGCTTCACGCAGTCGGCGGCGCGGCAACGCGGCGCGTCGGCCCGCTTCTGGTGAAAACCGGGGCAAGGGTCAGGGCCAGGGCCAGGGCCAGGGATTTTCGCCAGGAAGCAACTCGGCGCGCAAGAGTCGCGGTGACGGTTCTGACCGGCAGGGCAGTGGTGCGCAGCCCGATCCCATGAAAACAGCCTTTGGTTACATTGGCGCAGACAGTTTTACACGTCAACGACAGGAACAGGGGCAACGGCGCGGTGGCGGCCCGGGTGCCGGGCCAAGACGCGCCGGGCGCAGCCGTTGACTTTGGCGATAAAATACAAGGCTTTGCCCAAGGCATGAATGTGGGCAATAACAAACTCAGGAAGAACCATGACTATCGAACGTACTCTCTCGATCATCAAACCCGATGCTGTCGCCAAAAATGTGATCGGTCAAATCTACGCACGCTTTGAAGCCGCCGGACTCAAGATCGCCGCTGCCAGGATGGTGCGCTTGTCACGTGCCGAGGCAGAAGCCTTCTACGCGGTGCACAAGGAGCGTCCCTTCTTTAGGGATTTGGTCGATTTCATGGTGTCTGGCCCGGTCATGATTCAGGTTCTGGAAGGCGAGAACGCTGTCATGAAGAACCGTGACTTGATGGGCGCGACCGATCCCAAGAAGGCAGCCCCCGGGTCCATCCGTGCCAGCTTTGCCGACAGCATCGACGCCAATGCCGTGCATGGCTCGGACGCCGCTGAAACCGCCGCCGTGGAAGTGAGCTTCTTCTTCCCCGGTATGAACGTTTACGCCCGATAGTCATGGTCCGAACGCCCCGCTGCGCAGTACTGCTCCGTGCCGGGGCGGTGTCGTGCTTGGGGCGGAGCGGCACGACGCCGATCCGATGACCGCCAATCTGCTTGATTTCGACCTCGATGGCTTAACCGAATTTTGCGAACGGCTGGGCGAAAAGCGCTATCGCGCGGTGCAGCTCTTTCGCTGGATTCATCAAAAGGGCGCCGCCGACTTCGATGCCATGAGCGATTTGGCAAAATCTTTGCGCGAGAAACTCAAACTGGTTGCGCAGGTCAATGCACCGGACATTATTTCTCGGCACCTGTCAGCCGATGGCACGATTAAATGGTTGTTTGACGTTGGCGCGGGTGATGCGGTCGAGGCCGTTTTCATTCCGGAAGAGGATCGTGGAACCCTGTGCATCTCGTCACAGGCCGGGTGCGCCATGGCCTGCCGTTTTTGCTCGACCGGTCACCAGGGCTTTAGCCGCAATCTGAAAACCGGAGAGATCATCGGTCAACTCTGGTTTGCAGAACACTTTTTGCGAACCTATCTGAAGCGCGATGAGCGCGTGATCTCCAATGTGGTGATGATGGGCATGGGGGAGCCGCTGCAAAACTACACGGAATTGCTGCCAGCCTTGCGCACCATGCTGGATGACCACGGCTATGGCTTGTCACGGCGCAGGGTCACGGTTTCGACCTCGGGCATCGTGCCAAAGATTGATCTTCTGGCTGAGCAGTGCCCGGTCGCACTGGCGGTGTCGCTGCATGCGCCGAACGACGAACTGCGCGACAAGCTCGTGCCGCTCAATCGCAAGTATCCGCTGGCCGAACTGATGGCGGCCTGTGAGCGTTATCTGGAAGCCGCGCCGCGCGATTTCATCACCTTCGAGTACTGTATGCTGGACGGGGTCAACGACCAGCCTGAACATGCGCAGCAACTCATCGAGCTGGTCAGAGGCAGTACCGCCAAAGGCGGCTGGTGCAAGTTCAATCTGATCCCTTTCAACCCGTTCCCGCAGTCAGGTTTGAGCCGGTCATCGCCTCAGCGGACCATGGCTTTTGCCAGGACGCTGAACGATGCTGGTATTGTTACGACCGTGCGCAAGACGCGTGGCGACGATATCGACGCGGCCTGCGGCCAATTGGCGGGTGAGGTGACGGACCGAACCCGTGTTGGCGAGCGCATTGCGCGTCAGCGCACTGTGGTGTTGACACCCCTGGCAGACTTGAAAGGTCGAGGAGATTGGAAACATGAATAGCACTGTGGCGCGACGCCTGCCGATCTGTAACTGGCTGTTCTATGCATGTCTGATGTGGGTTGCTTTGAGCAGTCTGCCCGGTTGCGCGTCAAGAAACGGTGGTGAGGCTGAAATAATGACCGACTCGGACGAGCCCGAAGCGCGTCGGCGTGCGCGCATTCGACTGGAGTTGGCGGTCGGCTATTTCGAACAGGGTCAAACCACGATTGCCCTGGACGAGCTCAAGCAGTCGATTTCTGCCGACCCGAACTACGCCGAAGCCTACAGTCTGCGTGGTCTGATCTACATGCGACTCAACGATTTCCGGACTTCTGAAGAGAGCTTCAGAAAGGCCTTGGCGCTGAATTCGCGCGATGCCAGCGTCATGCACAATCTGGCCTGGCTCTACTGCCAACAGGCGCAATACGTCCAGGCGCAGCAGACTTTTTTACAGGCGCTGGCCGATCCGCAGTACCGCGAGCGTGCCAAGACTTTGCGCGCGCAGGGCCTGTGCCAGGTGCGCGCGGGAAAGCTCGACGAAGGTGAGCAGAGTTTGCTCAAGTCTTACGAGCTGGACGCTGCCAACCCGGTCACGGCCTACAACCTGGCCACTTTGTTGGTTCAGCGAGGTGATTTTGTCCGCGCCCAGTTCTATATCAGGCGCCTGAACAACAGCGACCTGGCGAATGCCGAGTCCCTGTGGTTGGGGATCAAGGTTGAGCGACGCTTGAACAACCGGGACATCATGATGCAACTGTCGTCGCAACTGGCGAAACGCTTTCCAACGTCACGCGAGTTCGGCCTGTACCAACGGGGAGCTTTCGATGAGTGAACCTGTCCTGACGGCGCCGCAAGAGCCGTTGCCGACGTCGAGCGGCGCCACCCATCTCACGAGCGGTGCCATATTGCGTCAGGCGCGCGAGGCGCTGGGGATGGATATTGAAATGCTGGCTGCGGTCTTGAAGGTTCCCGTTAAAAAGCTTGAGGCGCTTGAGGCGGACCGCTTTGATCTGCTGCCGGATACGGTTTTCGCACGCGCCTTGGCGTCGAGTGTTTGCCGCTCTCTGAAGATCGATCCAGCGCCGGTACTCGACCGTCTGCCGCACTCATCGGTGCCGCGCCTGAAGGTTTACGAATCCAGCATGAATATCCCGTTCCGATCAGCCGGGGCCGGGCCGCTGACTTTGCTATGGGATCAACTGCCCAAGCCGGTGGTGGTGGCCGTGGCGGCTATGCTAGTTGGGGTGTTGCTGTTACTGTTCTGGCCTTTCGGCACTCGCAACGAGCCTGTCGCGAGCGGCAAGCCTGAGGTGAGTGTTGCGACGACGTCAGTGGTGACTCCGGTGCCGGCATTGAGCAACAGCGACAAGTTGGCGCCGCAGGCAGTACTGCCCATGGTTGGCACTGAGGAGCCGGTGACCCAGGTGGCCGGGTCGGGCGCGACGACCGGTGTTCTCGTCTTCAACGCAAGCGCGATGTCCTGGGTTGAGGTTGTGGACGGCGCTGGCGTGGTTCAACTGCGACGCAATATCGCGGCCAATGAGGTAGTGGGTGTTTCCGGGGTCTTGCCCTTGTCGGTGGTCGTGGGGCGCTCGGATACCACTGCCGTTCAGGTGCACGGCAAGCCCTTTGATTTGTTGTCTGTGGCCAGAGACAATGTCGCTCGTTTTGAGGTGAAGTAGTGGATTCAGGCTTGCCCATTCCCTCGGCAGCGCCGCTGGCGCGACGCACGCTCCAGGCCCAGGTGGTGTGGGGCGCAAGACGGGTGACGGTTGGCGGTGACGCGCCGGTTCGCGTCCAGTCGATGACCAATACCGACACGGTTGACGTTATCGGCACTTTCATCCAGGTCAAGGAGCTGGCCCTGGCCGGCTCCGAGATGGTGCGTCTGACGGTCAACACGCCGCAGGCCGCTGCCGCTGTTCCCTTGATTCGTGAACAACTTGATCGGATCGGCGTTGACGTTCCACTCATTGGCGACTTTCACTACAACGGGCATCGCCTGTTGACGGACTTTCCGGAGTGCGCTCAAGCCCTCTCCAAGTACCGCATCAATCCGGGCAATGTCGGCAAGGGCGACAAGCATGACCGGCAGTTTGGCCTGATGATCGAGGCGGCGCTGCGTTGGGATAAGCCGGTTCGCATTGGTGTCAACTGGGGCAGCCTGGACCAGGAATTGCTGGCGCGTCTGATGGACGAGAACAGCCAGCGCGCATCGCCCTGGGACATCAAGCCGATCATGTACGAGGCTCTGATCAGTTCGGCCCTGAGTTCAGCCCGGCGCGCGGTCGAGATGGGCATGAGCGCCAGCCAGATCGTGCTGTCCTGCAAGGTCAGTGGCGTGCAGGACCTGGTATCGGTCTATAGGGAATTGGCCCAGCGTTGTGACTACCCGCTTCACTTGGGATTGACAGAAGCCGGCATGGGAAACAAGGGTGTCGTGGCCTCAGCCGGCGCGCTTGCCATCTTGTTGCAGGAAGGTATTGGCGACACGATTCGCGTTTCGCTGACGCCGCAACCGGGTGAGTCGCGTACACAGGAGGTGCTGATTGCACGGGAAATCTTGCAAGCACTCGAGCTCCGTCGCTTTGTGCCGAGCGTTACAGCCTGTCCCGGCTGTGGGCGCACGACGAGTACGACGTTTCAGGAATTGACGCAGCAGATTGAGGCCTTCTTGCGCGCCCAGATGCCGATCTGGCGCGAGCAGTACCCGGGTGTCGAAAAGCTGAGGGTTGCCGTCATGGGGTGCATCGTGAACGGGCCCGGTGAAAGCAAACATGCCGATATCGGTATCAGCCTGCCAGGTACCGGCGAAGCACCGGCAGCGCCGGTTTACATCGATGGCGAGAAGCGCATGACCCTGCGTGGCGACCGCATCGCCCAGGAATTTCAGAACATTGTCCAACACTACGTTGAAACCCGGTTTCGGGCCGACGGCGCTGGCGTCAAGCCCTAGATCATGAGTGCAAAACCAGTTGCCACCACGCTCGAGAAGATCAATGCCGTGAAAGGCATGAACGATATCTTGCCTACCGATTCGGCGCGCTGGCAATGGTTGGAGGACAAGGTGCGGACGCTGATGGGCCTCTATGGCTATCGCAATATTCGCACGCCCATTGTCGAGCCCACCGCGCTGTTTGTGCGTGGCACCGGGGAGACAACGGACATTGTCGAAAAGGAGATGTACTCCTTTGAGGACAAGCTCAATGGCGAGGCCTTGACCCTGCGTCCCGAAAATACACCTGGCGTGGTGCGTGCCGCCATCGAGCACAACCTCACCTACGACGGCGGCAAACGCCTCTTCTACATGGGCCCCATGTTCCGGCATGAGCGTCCCCAGCGCGGACGCTACCGGCAGTTCTATCAGTTGGGCGCGGAGGCTCTGGGCTTCGCCGGCCCCGAGGTCGATGCTGAACTGATGCTGATGGTGCACCAGCTGTTCCTGGCGCTGGGTTTGCGAAACGTGCGGGTTGAATTGAACAGTCTGGGCCTGCCCGCCGAACGGCATGCGCATCGGGTTGCCCTGATCAGCTACTTCGAGCAGCACCTGGAACAGCTGGATGGCGAGTCAGCTAGGCGCCTGCACAGCAATCCGCTGCGCATTCTTGATAGCAAGAACCCGGCCTTGCAGGCCCTGGTGCAGAGCGCGCCGAGCTTGCTCGACTACCTGGGCGAGACTTCGATGAAGCACTTTGACAGCGTCAAGACGATGCTGTCGGCCTGCGGCGTTGCGTGGAGCGTCAACCCCCGCTTGGTACGTGGACTGGACTACTACAGCCACACCGTATTTGAATTTGTGACCGATGAACTCGGTGCCCAGGGCACACTGTGCGGCGGCGGACGCTACGACGGTCTGTTTCATCTGCTCGGGGGCAAGCCGACGCCAGCGGTCGGCTGGGGCATGGGGCTGGAGCGGGTGCTGGAACTGCTCAAGGAGCAGGGGCAGGCGCCGATGGACGCCGTGCCCGATGTCTATGCCGTGATACCAGATTCGAACGCGCTGGCGCTGATCTTGCCCACCCTGCAGCGATTGCGCGCAGTGGGCATCAGCGTTCAGATGCACGCTGGGTTGACGGAAGGCCCGACCAGCATGAAATCCCAGTTCAGGAAGGCCGACGCCAGTGGCGCACGGTACGCGCTGATTTTTGGCGCCGATGAACTGGCAAAGAATTGTGTGACCGTCAAAGCCTTGCGCGATCCAGGTGCCGCGCAATCGCTGCATGAACTGAGCGACGTGGCGCGCTGGGCGCCGACCCTACAATCTGCTACCCAGGCAACCTCTGTCTGACAAAGAACTATTTATGGCCAATCAACTCGACCTCGAAGAACAAGAGCAACTCGATCAGCTCAAGCATTTTTGGAAACAATATGGCAACGCGATCAGCTGGGCCCTGATTGTGGTGATGGGTGCCTTTGCGGGCTGGAACCTTTATCAGTACTGGCAACGCAGTCAGGCGACCCAGGCAGCGGCGATGTACGACGAAGTGGAGCGCGTGGTTCAGGGCGCCGATGGCGCCAAGATTGATCGCGTATTCGCCGACATCAAGGAGCGCTTTGCCTCAACCGCCTATGCTCAGCAGGCAGGCCTGTTGGTTGCCAAGCAACACTATGCTGCCGGCAATGTTGAAGGCGCCAAGAGCGCGCTGGCATGGCTGGCAGACAACGCCGGCGACCCCGGCTACCAGGCGCTCGCCAAGCTGCGCCTGGCGGGCATTCTGCTCGAATCGAAGGCTTTTGACGAAGCCCTCAAACGACTGGGCGGGTCCTTTCCGAGCAGTTTTGAGGCTTTGGTGGCTGATCGAAAGGGCGACATCTTGCTGCAGCAAGGAAAGCGTTCAGAGGCAGTAGCCGAATACCGCAAGGCGCACAAGGCTTTCGATGAACAGGCCGAATACCGACGCGTGGTGGAGGTCAAATTGAACTCGCTGGGCGTTGATCCACAGAGTGGCGACGCGGCCACGGCGGAGGGGAAGAAGTGAAGATCAATTCCGGTTTATCGGCAGCTTGCGGGCTTGTCCTGGCGCTGGCACTGCTGAGTTTGGTGGGGGCCTGTTCAAGTGGGCCGGAGAAGCCCAAGCCGGCTGAGTTGGGCGCTAGCCCCGCTTTGCTGGGTGTGCGTACGGCTTGGACAGCCAAAATGGGTTCGGTCAATTTTCCGTTGCAAGTGAAGGCCCAGGCCAATACGGTGACGCTAGCCGATTCGGAGGGCCTTGTGGCCGCTTTCGATGCCCGCACTGGGGCGCAACGCTGGCGTACCAGTGTCGGGGCACCGGTTGTTGCCGGCGTCGGCAGCGATGGGCGCTATGCCGCAGTGGTGACGCGTTCAAACCAACTGGTAACACTTGATGGTGGACTTGTCATTTGGCAAGAAAAATTGACGGCACCGAGCTATACCGCACCACTGGTGGCGGGCGGGCGCGTGTTCTTGTTGGCCGCCGACCGTTCAGTCAGCGCGTTTGATGCCGCCTCAGGGCGCAAGATCTGGAATCAGCAACGTCCCGGCGAGGCGCTGGTACTGCGCCAGGATGGTGTATTGCTGGCGGTGGGGGATACCCTGGTAGCTGGCATGGGCGGACGTTTGGTCGGCCTCAACCCAAACAACGGATCAATTCGCTGGGAGGCTCCCATTGCGACACCGCGTGGCACCAATGATCTTGAACGCTTGGTGGACCTGGTTGGCAGCGTTAGCCGAGACGGTGCGGTGGTCTGCACGCGCGCCTTTCAGGCGGCGGTCGGTTGTGTGGACGCGGCTCGTGGCACCTTGCTTTGGACCAAGCCCGCCCAGGGCGCTGTGGGTGTGCACGGCGACGCCAAGCATGTCTTCGGTGTCGAGAGTGACGGTAAAGTTGTGGCCTGGCGCCGCAATGATGGTGAACGGGCCTGGGTCGCCGAGCAACTCCGCTATCGCAATCTGACGGCGCCGCTGGTGGTCGGGCGGGCTCTGGTGCTGGGTGATGATGCGGGGTGGGTCCATTGGCTTTCCCATGAGAGCGGCGCCTCGCTGGCGCGTGCCACAACGGATGGTTCGGCCCTGATGTCGGCACCCGTACTGGCAGATGGCACGGTGGTTGTGGTGACACGCAGCGGCAGCATTTTCGGTTTTAGACCCGAGTAGCTAGGGGTACGACCGGATGAAGCCCGTTCTGGCCCTGGTAGGCCGCCCCAACGTTGGTAAATCCACGCTCTTCAATCGACTGACCAAGTCGCGCGACGCGATCGTTGCTGACTTTGCTGGCTTGACGCGCGATCGCCACTACGGCAACGCCAAGTTGGGGCAGCGTGAGTTCATCGTTATCGATACCGGCGGTTTCGAGCCGGACGCTGCGAGCGGCATCTTTCGTGAAATGGCAAAGCAGACGCGCCAAGCCGTGGCCGAAGCCGATGTCGTGATTTTTGTCGTCGATGCGCGCGAAGGCATCTCGGCGCAGGACCACGACATCGCGAAATACCTGCGCCGCTTGGGCAAACCCTCACTGCTGGTGGCCAACAAGGCGGAAGGCTTGCTCGCCGGTGCGCAGCTGGTCGAGTTCTTCGAGCTCGGTCTGGGGCAGGTCCATGCGGTTTCGGCGGCCCACGGCCAGGGTATGCACGATATGCTGGAGGCGGCGCTGGCCCTGTTGCCGCTGGACCCTGCCGAGGAAGTAGACGAGCTACAGGAGCCTGGCGCTATCAAGCTGGCAGTCGCCGGGCGCCCGAATGCCGGCAAGTCGACCCTGATCAAGACCGGGCTCGGGGAAGAGCGTCTGGTTGCCTTTGATTTGCCCGGCACGACACGCGACGCGATTGCCGTACCCTTTGAGCGCAATGGGCAGAAGTTTGAGCTGATCGACACGGCTGGCCTGCGTCGTCGTGGCAAGGTTTTTGAGGCGATCGAGAAGTTTTCCGTCGTCAAGACGCTTCAGGCGATTGAGTCGGCCAATGTCGTGCTCTTGCTGATTGATGCTACCCAGGGGGTGACAGACCAGGATGCGCATATCGCCGGCTTTATTCTTGAAAATGGCCGCGCCGTGGTGCTGGCCGTCAACAAATGGGATGCGATTGACGACTACCAGCGCGAACTCGTCAAACGCTCCATTGAAACCCGATTGCCGTTCCTGAAGTTTGCCACCATGCACCTGATATCGGCCACCAAACGGCAAGGATTGGGGCCGCTCTGGGGCTCCATCGTGCAGGCGCACAAAGCTGCCAAGTGCAAGATGTCGACGCCAGTTCTGACGCGCCTGTTGCTGGAGGCGGTCCAGTTTCAGAGCCCCAAGCGCTCGGGCATGTACCGGCCCAAACTACGTTACGCTCACCAGGGGGGTATGAACCCGCCGGTGATCATCGTTCATGGAAATTCCCTCGACCATGTGAGCGATACCTACAAGCGCTTCCTCGAGGGGCGTTTTCGCAAGGAGTTTGATCTGGTTGGAACGCCGCTGCGGATCGAGTTCAAAACGTCCAACAATCCGTACGCCGCGGCTGACTAGACATCATGTGGTCGATGGCACAACTTAATTGGGGCTTTCGAACCCGGTGCAGTGAGAAATCACTTTGCTGTGGTATCGTCGAGCCCTCTTCATTTTTTTGAACACGGAGAATATCGTGAACAACAAAGGCCAGTTACTGCAAGACCCATTTCTCAACGCCTTGCGTAGAGAACATGTACCGGTTTCCATCTACTTGGTGAACGGAATCAAATTGCAGGGGCAGATTGAATCTTTTGATCAGTACGTCGTGTTGCTTCGCAATACGGTCACTCAAATGGTCTACAAACATGCCATTTCCACCATTGTCCCGGGTCGTGCTGTGAATTTCTCAAGCGGCGAGGGTGAGCAAACTGCCGCCGGCTGAGCGCTCGCCAGCACCCACCATCCTGGTCGGGGTTGATCTTGGACTGCCAAATTTCGACGCTGAGCTTGCCGAGCTAGGTCTGCTTGCGCAAACGGCAGGTTTGAATCCGGTTGGCCGCATCTGTTGCAAACGCAGGGCACCCGATGCTGCGCTGTTCGTCGGAAGCGGCAAAGCAGACGAAATCAAGCTGCTGGCGACCCAGACCGGGGCGCTGGAGATTCTTTTTGACCAGAGTCTGAGCCCGGCGCAGCAACGCAATCTGGAGCGTCATCTGGAACTGCCGGTAAACGACCGGACTCTTCTGATTCTCCAGATTTTTGCGCAGCGAGCACGTAGCCACGAAGGCAAGTTACAGGTCGAATTGGCCCGTTTGCAGTACCTCAGCACACGCCTGGTTCGACGCTGGTCGCACCTTGAACGCCAGAGCGGCGGTATTGGCATGCGCGGCGGACCGGGAGAAACGCAGATCGAGCTTGATCGCCGCATGATCGGCGACAACATCAAGAAGATCAAGGAACGGCTCCAGAAGGTCAAACGCCAGCGTCAGACCCAGCGTCGCCAGCGCGAGCGACGCGACGCGTTCACCATCTCCCTGGTGGGCTACACCAATGCTGGCAAGACGACGCTGTTCAATGCCCTGGTGAAGGCCCGGGCCTACGCGGCGGATCAGCTTTTTGCAACGCTTGACACGACCACACGTCAGCTTTATCTGGGCCAGGCCGGACGCTCGGTTTCGCTGTCGGACACGGTCGGCTTCATTCGCGACTTGCCGCACGGCCTGATTGATGCATTTCAGGCCACGCTACAGGAGGCAGTCGACGCTAATTTGTTGTTGCACGTGGTGGACGCAGCCAGTCCGAATTTTGTGGAACAAATTGCCGAGGTGCAGCGTGTGCTGGTCGAAATTGGTGCGGCCGACATTCCTCAAGTACTGGTGTTCAACAAGCTTGATGCTCTTGAAATCGAGCGACGGCCGCACCATCTGGAGGACAGCTTCGATTTGGGCGGAGTTCAGACACCCAGGATCTTCCTGAGCGCCACTACTGGCGAGGGGCTAGCTGCCCTGCGCGAGCAACTGGCAGGCCTGGTGAGCGGCGGCGCGGTGCCGAACAAACAGGAATATCATGCGTCCCATGACGAGCCCTCGTCGCCATTGGGCACAATCCGGCAATGACATACAAGAGAAGATGAGATGAAACTTGATCTAGGCAGCTTTGGCTGGGCGCAACTTCTGGGCCGTATCAGGGGCATGCTCAACCTGAACGATTCACGTTGGGGACGCAGTGATGACAAGTCCGCCGAAGGTGCGCAGGGTGAACCTGACGCTGTAAAACCGGAGGAGCCGAAAGTACCCCCGCAGGGCGGCAACGAGCGCCCGCCCAAGCGCGGCCCCAATCCGGGGCCACCGGACCTCGACGAAATGTGGCGTGACTTCAACCGCAAGTTGGGCGGTCTGTTCGGAGGTTTGAAGAAGGCGGGTCGTGGGCAGTCGGGCGGCGGTTCCGGTGGCAATTTTCAGCCGGACATGAAGAGCACGCGCATTGGCCTTGGCCTGATTGTTGGCGTGGTGGCGCTGATTTGGCTGGGCACCGGCTTCTTCATCGTTCAAGAGGGGCAACAGGCGGTGATCACGCAGTTCGGGAAATACCATTCGTCGGTCGGCGCCGGCTTCAACTGGCGCTTGCCCTATCCGATTCAGCGCCACGAATTGATCTTTGTGACCCAGATACGCTCGGTTGATGTTGGGCGTGACACCATCATCAAGGCGACCGGTTTGCGCGAATCTGCCATGCTGACGGAAGATGAAAACATCGTCGAGATCAAGTTCGCTGTGCAATACCGGCTGAATGACGCGCGCGCCTACCTGTTCGAGAGCAAGAGTCCGGCCGAGGCTGTGGTGCAGGCGGCCGAAACTTCGGTGCGCGAGGTGGTTGGCAAGATGCGTATGGACAGTGCGCTGTCTGAGGAGCGGGATCAGATCGCTCCCCGCGTGCGCGCCTCGATGCAGAAGATTCTCGACCGCTACAAGGTGGGCATCGAAGTTGTCGGCATCGATCTGCAGCAGGGCGGGGTGCGTCCGCCGGAACAGGTGCAGGCCGCTTTTGACGATGTGCTCAAGGCTGGCCAGGAGCGTGAGCGTGCCAAGAACGAAGCGCAGGCTTATGCCAACGATGTCGTGCCACGCGCGGTCGGCTCGGCCTCGCGCCTGAAAGCCGAGGCTGATGGCTACAAGGCGAAGATTGTGGCGCAGGCTCAAGGTGATGCGCAGCGCTTCAAGTCGGTGCTGGCGGAGTACCAAAAGGCGCCGCAGGTGACGCGGGATCGCATGTATATCGACACCATGCAGCAGATCTACAGCAACGTCACCAAGGTAATGATTGATTCCAGGCAGGGTTCCAACCTCTTGTACCTGCCGCTCGACAAGATTGTCCAGATGACTGGCAAGGGGGCCGACGCCAGCTCGACTGCCGCGCCAGCAACCAGCGTGCTGCCACCGA
The DNA here is from genome assembly GCA_964355195.1 of uncultured Rhodoferax sp. Classification (GTDB taxonomy): domain Bacteria; phylum Pseudomonadota; class Gammaproteobacteria; order Burkholderiales; family Burkholderiaceae_C; genus Rhodoferax. Next base: position 18,367 of record CAYHDD010000001.1, read on the forward strand.
CAACGGTGCTGCCGGCCCCCACGCCCGATACGCGCTTGCGTGACGGTGGTCGCACGCGCGATCGCGATACACGCTAGGAACTCAGCATGAACAAATTAGGTCTCATTTTTTCTTCGTTGCTGGTGGTGTTCGCGCTCGCCAGCTCCATGCTCTTTGTGGTCGATCAGCGTCAGTTTGGCGTGGTCTACGCGCTCGGACAAATCAAGGAAGTCATTACCGAACCCGGTTTGAACTTCAAGCTGCCGCCGCCATTCCAGAATGTGTCCTATATCGACAAGCGCTTGCTGACGCTGGAGACCAGCGATACCGAGCCGATGCTGACCGCAGAAAAGCAGCGCATGGTGATCGACTGGTATGTGCGCTGGCGCATTTCCGAGCCCAGCCAGTACATCCGCAACGTGGGTCTTACCGAGGCCGATGGTGCCAGTCAGCTCAACCGGGTGGTGCGCAATGCGTTTCAGGAAGAGGTCAACAAGCGCACGGTGAAGGAATTGCTGTCCACCAAACGCGAAGCCATCACGGCCGATGTCAAGGCCGAAGTGCTGGACAAGGTTAAGGGCACCAAGCCCTGGGGTGTGGATGTAGTGGATGTGCGCATTACCCGGGCCGACTATGTGGACACCATCACCGAGTCGGTCTACCGGCGCATGGAAGCCGAGCGCAAACGCGTTGCCAACGAGTTGCGCTCAACCGGTGCTGCTGAGGGCGAAAAGATTCGCGCCGATGCAGATCGTCAACGCGAAGTCGCGCTAGCCAACGCCTACCGCGATGCGCAAAAGACCATGGGTGAGGGTGACGCCGAGGCGGCGCGCACCTACGCCGACGCCTTTGGCCGGGACCCACAGTTCGCGCAGTTCTACCGCAGTCTGGATGCCTACAAAGCGAGTTTTGCCAAGAAGAGCGATCTTCTCGTGGTGGACCCTGCCTCGTCAGAGTTTTTCAAGACCTTCCGTGGCAACGCGCCGGCGTTGACGCCGACCCCTGGCCACGGCAAGAAGTAGAGCTTGGACAGCGGAGTCTTGTGGGTAGCTCTGGCACTGGTTTTGGTGCTTGAGGGCATCTTCCCGTTCGTGTCACCCACCGGCTGGCGCAAGATGTTCACGCAGGTGCTGCGCCTGAGCGATGGGCAGCTGCGCTTTTTCGGACTGTGCAGCCTGTCTGCGGGTTTGTTGCTGATTTGGTTTCTGACTTGACTGTTTCGGTCGTTTTAGACCGGTAAAATCACACATTTAACAGCCTCCCACATTTCATGTCAGCTTGGGTTCTGCCGGATCACATTGCCGATGTCTTGCCGTCTGAAGCCAGGCACATCGAGGAACTTCGTCGAAGCCTGCTCGACATCGCTCGCGGCTATGGCTATGAGCTGGTCATGCCGCCGCTGCTTGAACATCTGGAGTCCTTGCTGACTGGTTCCGGCGAAGCGCTTGGTTTGCAGACCTTCAAGCTGGTCGATCAGTTGTCAGGCCGTAGCCTGGGACTGCGTGCCGATAGCACGCCTCAGGTGGCCCGCATCGACGCCCACTTGCTCAACCGCCAGGGGGTGACCCGCTTGTGCTACTGTGGCCCGGTCTTGCACACGCGACCGGCAGGCGCACAGGCGACGCGCGAACCCTTGCAGTTTGGTGCAGAAATCTACGCACACGGCGGCCTTGAGGCCGACCTGGAAACCTTGCAACTGGCGCTCGAATGCCTCAAGTCGGCTGGCGTCGAGCTGCCCAGTGTTGACCTGGCCGAGGTGCGCATTGTCAGTGCCTTGTTGGAAGGGGTCGCGCTGACGACTGACCAGCTGGCCCGTTTGCACGCCGCGCTGGCAGCCAAGGACAGCACTGAGCTACGCGCCTTGACCCGCAACTTCCCCTCAGTCACACGTCAGGGCCTGTTGGCGTTGGTGCAGCTCTACGGTGATGAAGGCGTGCTCGATGAAGCCGCCAAGGTGCTGCCGGCTTTGCCCGCAGTGCGTCGGGCACTGCAAGACCTGAAATGGTTGACCAGCCATCTGGAGGGCGCCAGGGTCAGCTTTGACCTGGCTGATTTGCGCGGCTATGCCTATTACACCGGCGCCCGGTTTGCCATCTACACGCCGGGCGCCTGTGACGCGCTGGTGCGCGGCGGGCGCTACGACCAGGTCGGTGCCGTGTTCGGACGCAACCGGCCGGCTACCGGGTTCAGCCTGGACATCAAGGCCTTGGTGGCGGTGCTGGCGGCGTGTCCCTTGCGGGCAGCGATTCGAGCGCCGTGGCGGCAAGTGCCGGATTTGTCGATCGCCATTGCGCGGCTGCGCGCCAAAGGCGAGATCGTCGTGTGTGTTCTGCCAGGCCATGAGAGTGAAGTCGAAGAGTTCCACTGTGATCGCGAGCTGATTCAGGTCGCTGGACAGTGGGTCGTGCAAACCGTTTGAGAAGAAGTGAAATGACTGCAAGAAAAGGACGCAACGTCGTCGTCGTCGGAACTCAGTGGGGTGACGAGGGCAAGGGCAAGCTGGTCGACTGGTTGACCGACCATTCGCAGGGTGTGGTGCGCTTTCAAGGCGGACACAATGCCGGTCACACCTTGGTCATCAACGGTGTCAAGACGGCACTGCATTTGATTCCCAGCGGCATCATGCGCGTCGGAGTCAGGTGCTATATCGGCAATGGTGTGGTGTTGTCGGCTGCCAAGTTGTTCGATGAGATCGCCGGACTTGAGAAGGCCAGTGTCGAAGTGCGATCACGCTTGCGTGTGAGTGAGCTTTGCCCCTTGATCTTGCCCTTTCATGCGGCCGTGGACGTGGCACGCGAGGCGGCGCGCGAGAAGGGTGGTAACGCCAGGATTGGCACGACCGGGCGGGGCATCGGCCCGGCCTATGAAGACAAGATCGCGCGCCGTGCGCTGCGCGTTCAGGATCTGAAATATCCGGTGCGATTCGAGGCCAAGCTGCGCGAACTGCTGGCGCTGCACAACCACGTGCTCACCACTTACCTGGGGTCTGCAGCCTTCGACTTTGGGCCGACGCTGGCACCTTACATGGCCGACGGACAGGTTTTGTTTCAACCCGTGTTTGACGAAGCCATGCGGCACGCCGAGCTGCTCAAGCCGATGATGGCAGACGTCTCGCGCGAGCTCAACGAGGCCCATCTGAAGGGCGCGAATCTGTTGTTTGAAGGCGCGCAGGGCACGCTCCTTGATGTCGACCACGGCACCTATCCCTATGTCACATCGAGCAACTGCGTGGCCGGCAATGCGGCCGCCGGCAGCGGTGTGGGTCCCGGCTTGTTGCATTACATCCTGGGCATTACCAAGGCCTATTGCACGCGTGTCGGTGGCGGCCCGTTTCCGACGGAATTGCAGTGGCAAGTGCCAGGCACACCGGGCTATCACATGAGCACCGTAGGCGCCGAAACGGGCGTCACCACCGGTCGCAGTCGACGCTGCGGATGGTTTGACGCGGCACTACTCAAACGAAGTGCGCAGGTCAATGGTCTATCGGGTCTGTGCATCACCAAGCTTGATGTCCTGGACGGTCTGTCCGAGCTGAAGCTTTGTACCGGCTATGAGCTCGATGGCGAGTTGGTGGACATTTTGCCAATGGGGGCCGACGATATTGAGCGCTGCAAACCGGTCTACGAGACCCTGGCGGGTTGGAGCGACAGTACCGTTGGCATCACACGTTTCGAGCAATTGCCCACCAATGCACGCCTCTATTTGCAGCGCATCGAGCAGGTCACGGGCGTACCGATCCACATGGTTTCCACCGGTCCCGACCGGGAGCAGACCATTTTGTTGCACCATCCCTATTTGATCGATTGACACAGGAGTACAGAGAATGTTGACGGAAGACGGCAAGCACTTGTATGTCAGTTATGACGAGTACCACAACCTGATCGAAAAGCTGGCGATCAAGGTCTACCAGTCGGGCTGGGAATTTGACACCATCCTGTGTCTGGCGCGTGGCGGTATGCGGCCGGGCGACATCCTGTCGCGCGTTTTCAACAAGCCGCTGGCCATCATGTCCACGAGTTCCTACCGTTCCGACGCCGGCACGGTGCAAGGTGTTCTGGACATCGCGCATTACATCACCACGCCCAAGGGCGAGATCGCCGGTAAGGTCCTGCTGGTCGATGATCTCGCCGATACCGGGCATACCTTGAGGGCTGTCATCGAGCAGCTCAGGAACAATTACAGGCCGATCACCGAACTGCGCAGTGCCGTGATCTGGACCAAGGCGGTCTCAACTTTTTCGGCTGACTATTCGGTGGAGCTTTTGCCCACCAATCCCTGGATTCACCAGCCGTTTGAGGGCTATGACTCCTTGCGCCCTCAACAGCTGATTGAAAAATGGAGTGTTTGAGCGACGCCTTCAATATGACTGACATCTCGACCGCGCTGATTCATCACCGCTACCTTCCGCCCGAGGGTTTTGCAGCGCCTCAGCCGGGCGTATTCAAGGCCTCCACGGTTATCTTTCCCAGTGTTGCCGCCATGCGCAACTTTGACTGGAAGGACAAGTCGGCCTATACCTATGGCCTGCACGGCACGCCGACCACGTACATGCTCGAAGAGCGTCTTTGTACGCTTGAGGGGGGCTTGCAGTGCCTGTTGACGCCCAGCGGACTGGCGGCCATTGCCAACGTCGCCCTGTCCTTGTTGCGCAGCGGAGATGAGGTGCTGATTCCAGACAACGCCTATGGTCCCAACAAGTCTCTGGCCGAGGGCGAGCTCAAGGCGTGGGGTATCGAGCATCGCTTCTATGATCCGATGGATTGGCGCGACCTGGCCAGCCAGATCACGCCCCACACACGCCTGGTCTGGCTGGAGGCGCCGGGGTCGGTGACGCTGGAGTTCCCGGATCTGCCTCAAATGGTTCGCGTCTGTCGCGAGCGCGGGGTTTGTTGTGCGCTCGATAACACCTGGGGTGCCGGGCTGGCCTTTGCGCCGTTTGATCTGGTCGCCGGCGCCAGTCCGGCCCTGGGCGTCGATATCACGGTGCACGCTCTCACCAAGTACCCCAGCGGCGGCGGCGACGTGCTGATGGGCAGCGTGATCACACGCGACCCGGCGCTGCACATGAAACTCAAGCTGACCCACATGCGCATGGGCTGGGGTGTCGGCGCCAACGATGCCGAAGCGGTCTTGCGTGCCTTGCCCAGTCTGGCGTTGCGCTATCGCGCGCACGATGAAGCAGCGCGTGCCTTGGCGCTCTGGTGCCAGACTCGGACCGAATTTGCGCAGGTGCTGCACCCGGCACTGGCCGATTCGCCTGGGCATTCGCATTGGCAAGCGCTGTGCGGGGTCGAGTCGGGCTCTGCAGCAGGTCTTTTCAGCGTGATATTTCCGACAAGTGCCAGCCAGATGCAGGTGGACGCGTTTTGCAATCAACTCAAACTCTTCAAGCTGGGTTACAGCTGGGGCGGTCCGATCAGTCTCGTGGTGCCGTACGCCCTGGCCAGCATGCGCAGTCACTGGCCGACGCATTTGAAACCAGGCACTCTCGTGCGCTTTTCGGTCGGCCTGGAGGCGGTCG
>CAYHDD010000002.1:0-23865 GCA_964355195.1 uncultured Rhodoferax sp.
AAGACCGGATCTTCTTTGCCGGGATCATTGTCATCGCGGCCAACGCCGGTGGCGCCTGGACGCCGATCGGTGACGTCACCACCACCATGCTGTGGATCGGCAATCAGATCACCACTCTGGCCATCATGAAGAGCCTGTTCCTGGCGTCGATGGTTAACCTGTTGATCCCGCTGGCGGTGACCAGTCGCATCCTGGGCAACCGGCTGGTGATAGCACCCGCCCGCAAGGATGGTGCCGATGGCAAGCAGTCGACCCACTTTGAGCGCAATCTGATGCTCTTTCTGGGCCTGGCAATTCTGACGGGTGTGCCGCTGTTCAAAACGGTCACGCATCTGCCGCCGTTCATGGGCATCCTGTTCGGCCTGGGCATGTTATGGATGGTTGGCGACCTGTTGCATCTGAAGAAGGAGGAGGGCAAGAAGCAGCATTTGACCCTCGTGCATGCGCTGACGCGCATCGACATGAGCTCGATCATTTTCTTCATCGGCATTCTGATGGCCGTGGCGGTGCTGGAACACACCCATGTGCTGAGCTCATTGGCGCAGTGGCTTGACAAGACAGTTGGGCGGCAGGACATCATTGTTTTAATCATTGGGCTCGCCAGTGCCGTGGTTGACAACGTACCGCTGGTTGCCGCTTCCATGGGCATGTACACCCTGGCGCAGTACCCGACCGACAGCTTTCTGTGGGAGTTCATTGCCTACTGCGCCGGCACGGGAGGCTCGATCCTGATCATCGGCTCGGCTGCCGGGGTGGCTGCGATGGGACTGGAGAAGATTGATTTCTTCTGGTACGCGCGCAAGATTGGCGGCCTTGCACTGATGGGCTATTTTGCCGGTGCGCTGGTCTATGTCGTGCAATACCGCATGTTTCACTGAAGCTGCGACGGAAGTGCCTGGTTATGCGACCCAAAGTTCTGATCACCCGTGCCATCTTTCCCGAAGTGATTGCCAAGCTGGCACAGCACTTCGACGTCACATCCAACCAGGAGGACGTTCTGTGGACGCAGCCGCAGTTGATAGTGCAACTCGCCGGCAAGCAGGGTGTCTTCGCCACCGGTGGCGAGCGCATTGACGCGACGCTGCTGGCCGCCTGCCCGGAGCTCAAGATCTGCGCCAACATGACGGTCGGCTACAACAACTTCGACCTTGATGCGATGAGCGCTGCCGGTGTGCTGGGCACCAATGCCCCTGATGTGTTGACCGAGACCACGGCGGATCTCGGCTTTGCGCTGATGATGGCGACGGCCCGGCGCATGGCCGAGTCCGAACATTTTCTGCGCGCTGGTCTGTGGACACGCTGGCGCTACGACATGTTCATTGGTGCCGACATTCACGGTGCGACGCTGGGCATTCTGGGCATGGGACGCATTGGCCAGGCGATTGCCCGGCGCGGCGCGCACGGCTTTGGCATGAAGGTGATTTACCACAACCGCAGTCGGCTGGATGCACAGACCGAGGCCGAGTGCAAAGCGTCCTACGTCAGCAAAGACGAACTGCTCATGACGGCGGACCACCTGATTCTGGTGCTGCCCTATTCAGCCTCCTCGCACCACGCGATTGGGGCACAGGAATTGGCGCAGATGAAGCCTGGCGCCACCTTGACCAATATCGCGCGCGGAGGCATTGTGGATGACGCTGCGCTAGCCGCAGCGCTGCGCAGCGGCGTCATCGCGGCGGCGGGTCTGGATGTGTACGAGGGCGAACCGAAAGTCCACCCTGATCTGCTGACAGTTCCGAATGTGGTCTTGACACCGCACATCGGCAGCGCCACTTTTCCGACGCGTCTGGCCATGGCCAGCCTGGCAGCCGACAACCTGATTGGCTTTTTGGTGCACAAGACGCCCTTGACGCCCCTGAATCCTGTGCTGCTCAATGCCAGATAGACTTTGAGAGCAAGAAACTGCAAACTTGCCGAGCTGTAGTCTAGTGCGTAGTGCGGGGATACCGACCGCCAAGCTCACGCGCACATTCTGACTTGCGTCAAGACAGGGGAGGGCTGTTGAGCCTACCATTGGCAGCAGAACTCAAGGCATGAACAAGTCAACCGTCGCGAACCCGACCGATTTCAGGTTGTTGCGCTATTTCGCCAGCGCCAGCCTGGTCGCATTCGTTGTGGCGGCGTTCGCGCTTGGCTATGCGTTTCGCGCTGTGGCGATTGGCGGATTGCTCACGCTGTACGGGAACGAACACGTGAACAATGCGCAGATCATCGCGAACCAGATGTGGGACGATGATTTTGCGCCAATAGTTCTGGCCGGTGCCGGTAAGTCGGCTGCAGAACTTAAGGCCGCGCCACAAATTGCAGCTCTGCATCACAAAGTGCTGAGACTGCTCGGTGACACCAAGATCTTCAAGATCAAGGTTTACGACTTGAGCGGGATGACGATTTATTCCACTGAACTCAATCAGATAGGCGAGGACAAGAGCAAGAACCCAGGCGTAGTGGGCGCCCTGCGCGGTTTGAACAGTTCCGAGCTGGTCCATCAGAACCAGTTCAATCCTTTCGAGGCCGAGGTGCAGGCCCGCAGCGTGGTCGAGAGCTATATTCCGCGACGTGACCCCGTCACTGGCGCGGTGAGTGGTGTATTCGAGATTTACGGCGATGCCACAGTGGTGCTGGCCGATATCCGAAAGCGCCAATGGACCATGGTGGTGTCGGTCATGGCCTTGCTCAGTTTGCTGTACTTGGCTTTGCACATGGTTGTGCGCCGAGCGCAGGCCCATATCGCCGAGCAGAACCGGCAACGTGAAGACGCCCAGCGCTCTCTGGCCTTGAGTGAAGAACGCTGGAATTTTGCCCTCGAAGGATCGGATGCCGGTGTTTGGGACCGTAATGTTCAGACCGGTGAGGTGGTTTACTCCAGGCGCTACCGCGAAATCTATGGCTATGGCGACGATCAATTGGACGCTCATCGCCAAGTTTGTCCGGTTGGCGAAGGTCAGCCGGTCAGTCACTGGGAGTCATTTGAGGAGCGCGTGCATCCGGACGATTTGCCGCTGGTCAAGGCCGACCGCGAAGCCTATCTGACCGGCAGGACTCAAACTTATTCGAATGAGCGACGCATGCTCTGTCAGGATGGCAGTTGGAAATGGATTCTGTCGCGTGGCATGGTAGTGTCACGCGATGCACAGGGCAACCCGCTGCGCATGATAGGTACCCACACTGACATCTCCGAGCGCAAGGCCTTGCAGGAGCGTATGCAGACGCTGGCGCACTATGACGTGCTGACCGGACTGCCCAATCGCACCCTGTTTTCTGACCGTCTGCGTCAAGGTCTGGCCAAGGCGCGGCGCGACCAGACACGCCTGGCGCTGATGATGATCGACCTGGACGAATTCAAGCCCGTCAACGACGTGCACGGCCATCAGATGGGCGATTTGTTGCTCAAAGAGGTCGCCAAGCGGATGCTCGAATGTGTGCGGCGCGAATCAGACACGGTGGCTCGCCTGGGCGGCGATGAGTTTGTGGTGATTCTGTCTGAAATTGACAGTTCGCAGCACGCCATCGCCGTGGCTGAAAAGATTCGTCTTGCGCTGAATCAAATTTTTGAAATTGATGGTCACTCGATGAAGATTTCATCGTGCACCGGTGTGGCGGTGTACCCCGAGCATGGCGCCGACGAGGCCATGCTCCTCAAGAGCGCCGACTTGGCTATGTACCGTGCCAAGGACAATGGCCGTAACCGGGTGGAACTTGGCGCTTGAGACTGGGTTTTTCATTGGCCATTTTTCCCACAGCACCAACTCGTTGCCCAGTTCGGTCTCCCAGCGTTTGAGTTCGCCCCAGACATGGCGGTACGACAGGCCCAGCATGCGTGCCCCGGCCGAAATCGAGCCCTGGCTTGAGACTGCCTGTAGCCGGTCGATCAAGGGATTGCGCACCAGCGCCGGGCTGCTGTCGCGCGAAAGGGTGTAGTGGAACTGGAGCCTATGCACGGCCTTACATATCGCCGGTTATTGAATTGGTGGCTAGGATAGCTTAAGCATGACCTCATTTACCGACAGCGTGTTCACCGCGCTACAACTCATCCTCTCGTTCGATGCTGGCCTGCTCAGCATCGTTGGACGCTCCTTGCTGGTCAGCGCCTGTGCCTGTGCCATCGCCTGTGGGCTGGGGCTGATTCTGGGTGCCCGGCTTGGCGTCGCGCGATTTGCCGGGCGTTCGGTCGTGCTGACACTGCTCAATACTTTTCTGGCCGTGCCATCGGTCGTTGTGGGCTTGCTGGTCTACCTGTTGCTGTCACGTACCGGGCCGCTCGGCTACCTGGGCTGGCTGTTCAGCTTCAAGGCGATGGTCCTGGCACAGGCCTTGCTAGTGTTGCCAGTGGTCACGGCCTTGACGCGCCAAGTGGTGGAAGATGTAGAGGGTGCTCATGGCGAGCAATTGCAGTCGCTCGGCGCTCGCTCGCTGATGCGCAGCCTGCTGCTGGCCTGGGACGAACGCTATGCGCTGTTGACGGTGTTGATCGCATCCTTTGGTCGCGCCATTTCGGAGGTCGGCGCAGTGATGATCGTGGGCGGCAACATCGACGGCTTCACGCGCGTCATGACTACTGCCATTGCGCTGGAGACGAGCAAGGGTGATCTGCCGCTGGCCCTCGGACTGGGCTTGATCCTGCTCGCCGTGGTGTTACTGCTCAATACCGTGATCGGTTTGCTGCGGCTCTGGCGTGAGCGCTCCGAGGGCGATGCAAGTGGCCCGCACAAAGCAGCGCGCATGGTGCAGGTTGCGACATGACAACGGTTTTTCGTTTAACTGAGGCCAGCCTGCACTTTGGTCGCTCAGCACAACCCGTGCGAGCGCTCTCACAGGTGAGCTTGAGCATTGTCCGAGGCGAGCGAGTGGCGCTGGTGGGTGCCAATGGTTGCGGCAAGAGCACGCTGCTGCGCTTGCTTCACGGTTTGATGAAGCCGACCGCCGGGTCGCTGGTGGCCTCGCCGGGACGTGAGCAGGCCATGCTGTTTCAGCGCCCCTATTTGATGCGCATGACGGTACAGAGCAATATCGCCCTCGGTCTGTGGCTGCGCGGCCGGGCTTGGTCCGACGCAAAGGCCTTGGCCCTGCACGCCTTGGGTCGTGTCGGTCTGGCTGAACTGGCACTGCGCAACGCACGCCAGCTTTCGGGCGGCCAGCAGCAGCGCGTGGCGATGGCGCGCGCCTGGGCACTGGAGCCCAAAGTGCTGCTGCTTGATGAACCCACCGCCAGTCTGGACCCGCACGCCAAACGCGAAGTGGAAGCGTTGATGGAGGAGTTTGCCGCTTCGGCGGCTGGCATGACGCTGGTGTTTGCCAGCCACAACCTGGGCCAGGTCAAACGTCTGGCGAGCCGGGTCATTTACCTGGAGCAGGGTCGACTGCTGGCCGACTTGCCGGTGGAAGATTTTTTTAACGGGCCACTGTTGCAACAGCAATACCCAGCGGCGCATTTGTTTGTAAAGGGAGAACTCGTGTGAATATTCTGAATCAACGTTGACCACCATTGCCCCTGTTGCTGCCGTCGGCGCGCAGGGCCAAACCATCGCGGCACCTGGCTCAGTTTAAAGAACCGGGGCACCCTTGCAAAGCTCGTATAAACTTGCATCCGCGCTCTAACACTGTGTAATATGTCTGCAATAGTGTCAACTGATCAAGCGTTGCAGGTGCGGGGTAATGGCCCCGCAGCGCGAATCGCTGGTGCCATTGCAAAGTTGGTAAAAACCCGGTGCGCTTGGTCCCAAATGCTCAAGGCCTTCAACGAACCGGCAAACTTGGTCATTGGAATGCACATAGCAAATATTGATCCCCACGAGGCCGCTCCACTTCTTACCGAGACGATGACAGACAACCGCGTCAATTGAGGTGTTTTCTCTACGCCATAGGAAGGGTTCACTTTTTTGTGGGGGCAACGTCGATGCGCAGAAGACTTACTGAAGGAAACAAAGTACCGCAATGAGCAATGTCAATCCGCTTGTACCTGAGATCCCGATCAAAAGCGTGATCGCGCCGGTTGCCTTTTTTGTTTTGGTCCTAGTAGGCTTGTCGACACTTCTGATTGCGTGGCGAGTGGAGTCTGTCGTGTCCGAACTGACCACAGCACGCGAATGGCTCCAAATTAGCCAGCTCAAAGATGAAATAGAAGGTGGATTTCACGTCGGTCTGTCGGTCTATGACATGAAGAACCTGAATGCATCGTTGAAGCGCGCGCATGGCCAGGAAAAGGACTTGATTGGCTCGATGGTTGTCGATGACCAGGACGCAGTGATCGCTGGTAACAATGAAGGTGCAGTCAAAGCACGGCTCAATCCTGTGTGGCGTGACCACTTGTTGGGGCGAAAGGGCTCGACTCTGGAGCGCAGCAGCCATTTGATAGGAAAGGAGATGCTGATCGGCTTGAACGTTGTCGATCCGTCTGGGCGGATTTCGGCGGTGGTATGGATGCTGTACTCACATGCTGCAGTGAGAAATGTCAGCGGAAAGACCCTGTCTGCTCTGCTTGTTCCCGTGGCAATTGCCAGTGTTGCCCTTCTGTTGATTGGGGTTATCGGAATGTTGTGGCTAGTCAAGAAGAGCGAGTTGCGCATGGGTCGATGGATTGACGCTGTTGGAAACGCTTCCGCTGACACGAAAGTCGACGAACTCATGCTGGAGCAAAATCTATGACGACGACAACAGGACAAATGACGCGGAATGTGCGCCTCTTTGTTGCTGGCATGTCGTTGCTCTTGGCTTGCACCTTCGGACTGATGTTGTGGGTAGCGCGGGAACAATCGCTTTCGCTGGTTGTCATGCAGATAGAAAAGAATGCCACTGCCGTTGGCTCGTCACTGTCTGCGCAAATTAAGCGTCCGATCGAGTATGGATTCCTGATGGAGCGACTTGTCGGCGTTGAAGAGGTCTTCAAGGAAGAGCTCTCCAACAACAAGGCACTATCTTTCTTTGCGCTGCGCGAAATGAATGGCAAGCTACTGACGTTAATCGTCCGCGATAGCAAAGATTTACCAGCCATCAGAAAAGCAATTGAATCGCATGACAATTCTGCTGCCTATCGAATGGTCACACTATCGATAGGTCAAGAGCACAGACTAGGCGATCTCATTGTTGGTTACCCGATGGACTATATCGACCGGCAGCTTGGCTCCATTGTCATAGACCTTGTTTTGGCCGTCATCATTGCCTTCGTCGTGGTACGAGAGATCGGCCGCGCTTTCTGGGAAAAGAATGCCCTGCGGCAGTTGACCGAATACGAGTCATTTGTGAAGAAGCTGAGATCAGGCAGGTTTGAAAGCTTGGCGGTAATCAAGGCAAAGCTTTCGCTGTTGCGTGATCAAATTGGAGGTCGTTTGAGTGGCACCGGCGTGGCCGATGACTCGGTGTCTGAAAAACTACTGTCGATACGTTTGATAATTTTCTTGGTGGCGTTGTCAGAGGAATTGATTCGACCCTTCTTTGTCGTGTTCGCGAGCGAAGTGCGACCGTCCATCGACGGGCTGAGCCCAACAATGCTGGCAGGTATTCCGGTGTTTGCTTTCATGCTAGCTTTGGCAGCCGTGCAGCCTATTGGGCCATCTCTCGCCGACCGATTTGATCTACGCAAGTGCTTCATCGCCACTTCGGCCTTTGCAGGAGTGCTGCTCGCTTGCACCGGCTATGTAGGTGATGGATTCACCTTGGCGGTGTTGAGGGGGTTGACCGGAGCGGGTTATGGGTTGATGCTGATTTTGGGTCAGTTGGCGGTGATGAGAATTACCGATGCGAGAAGTCGCGCCGGCGGCCTGGTTGAGATATCAGCCGCCATCGTTGCCGCCGGAATTGTGGGTCCGGCCTTTGGTGGCATTTTGAATGATCGTTTCGGATCTGTTGCTGCATTCATGGTGTGTGGCGGCCTCTATTTCCTTGCGGCAGTGTTGGCCTTTAATCTTCCCGCCTTCGCAAAGAGCTCCGTCGTTGGCGCAAGCCATGTCGGATTGAAAGCAATGGCCCACGTGTTAAGCAACCTGCGGGTGCTTTCAGTGATTCTCTTTGCGGCGATACCTGCCAGATTGGCGGCTGCCACGCTGCTGGTGGTCGTAGTGCCGCTCTATCTGCGGGAGCTTAATGAGCCCGCATCGATTGTTGGACGCGTACTGCTGCTGTATTTCCTGGCATTTATGGTTACGGCGCCGTTTGCGGCTCGCTTGAGTGACAAAATGGGGAAGCGCAAACCTTTCGTGATTGTCGGTTGTGCGCTGTCCGCCTTTGCATGCGGGGCCGTGGCACTAAGTGGCCTTATTGGCACGGCAGTGGCCTGCGCATGCCTGGGCATCGCGCAGGCGATTCTGAGCGCGCCACAGTTGGCAATCGTCACGGAAGTCATGGAAAGCCCGGAGCAGAAAGCGATACCTGGATCCCCGTCGGCTGCGCAGGGGCTAGCGACGTTCAGGTTTGTCGAGCGCGTAGGCAGCATCGCTGCGCCATTCGTTGCGGCAGCAGCGGTCGCAGGCTTTGGTCTACAAGGGTCCATTGGCGTCATCGGCCTAATTCTGGCGGTCGGCGCTGTTGGTGTTTTTGCAGGGCTCTTTACATTCAAAGAGGTGAGAAATTGACCAGGCAAATCCACAAGTCTCTTTTGGCAGTGTCCGCCTTCTTGGTGGGAATCGTGTCTTTCGGTGCGATTGCTCAGCCAGCAACATCCGCCAGGACGTTCTCAATCGTTGTTGTTTTACCAAGGGCCGAGGGTGCCATAGAGTTGGCGTTTAAGGACTACTTGGCCAAGAAGCACATCGCTGCCCAATACACACATTTGACGTATTCCGGAAAGTCCGAGGACGGCCCGGCCTTGGTGGCGAAGGTTCGAGCCCTCAAGCCCGATTTGGTCTATACCTATGGCACGCCAACGACACTTGCGGTAGCGGGAGAGTTCGACACGAAGACGCCGGAACAATTTATTCGAGACATTCCCATCATCTTTACGGAAGTGACTACCCCGACCGGGTCCCGCTTGCTACAGCAAAACGCCCCACCGAAGCGCAACGTCACCGGCGTGTCTCACGTCGCGACCATTCCTGTCCAGCTCAACACGATTCGAGCCTATCGACCGTTCAAATCGCTGGGCTACATCACGAACCCGAAAGAAAGCAACTCGATTGTCATTCGAGAGGCGCTTGAGAAAGCAGGTCTTGCCAATGGTTTCACGGTTATCAATGAAACGGTTCCTCTCAGCGCCGATGGCCTGCCGGATCCAAAGGCGCTTCCTGGGATCATTCGACGCATCGCAGACAAGAAGCCGGATTTTCTCTATATCGCACCGTCAAGCTTTCTTGCCTTTACCTATCGTGATACGGTGACGCGAGAGGCGTTGGCAGCACGACTACCAACATTTTGTGCCACCGAATCAATTGTTCGAAAGGCGCAATGCCTGTTTGGCCTATTTAGCTCGGAGCCAAACACGGGGCGATTTGCTGGCTTCAAGGCGGCTCAAATATTGGCTGAGCGGGTTCCTGTTGGAACGATCAACTCAGAGACGCTGGCTCGTTTTAGCTTGATTATCAATATTCCCATTGCCAAGGCACTGGATTTCTATCCGCCATTGAGTCTGCTGAATATTGCTGAAGCGCTGGGGTCGGGCAAGCCCGCGGCAACGATCGTTCCCAGTTTCTTAGATGGCGGCCCGCCGCCAGTTGCACCGCCTTCGCCTCAAGTATTGCCGTCCGCACCAGTTCGTGCCGCTGGTACAACTGCGGCTGGGCAATTGGCGCAAAAGAAATGAGCAACGCTACTCCTGCCAAGGTAGAGGAAGTCAACGACCGACCTCGCGAAGCCGGTAAGGCAAGTCGAATGCCCGTTGGTGTTGTATGGGAAGTAGGGGTCCTCTGGTTTGTTGGATTCGTTGTACTGATCGCGGTGACGCTGTTTGTGTTCATTGGACTGGAGCGAACCGATACAAACAGTTCGGTGCGCGAGCGATATAGGTTTGTCTTGTTCGACTTGAGAGAGAGATTGGAATCCAATCTCAACCTTGGTTTTGACTTGGCGGACAACCCGTCGACTCAGACACTTTTGGATGAGTTGCTCAGTAGAGATTCTTCATTCCAGGTAATTGAGGTGTTTGATAGAGACGGGTTAAGCATATTCAGCACTGACCGTGGTTCGGTTGGGGAAAAAGTGCCCGAGCGTTGGCAGCGGGCTCGCGCCAGACAACCCGATGGTTGGATGGTCCAGGGCGAACTAGAGACGGTTGTCGGCATTCCGATTCGCAACGCATTTGATGAAACGGCGGGCTACTTGGCCCTGACTTACTCGGTGCCAAAGAGTGGGTGGAGTCAACGTGAGTGGACTATGCTGATGTTCTTCGTCATTGCCGCATTGTTGTTTTCAATTGGAGCTCTCTATTTTGTGGGCAGCAATTACGTTGGCAGTGATCTCATGGCTGACTCTTTGTCGTCCGGTTCGAAGACCAGTGTTGTCGTGCTGACAGACCAGATTCTCGATGAGGCGGAGATGCGTCTAGACCGGGCATTGGCAAAGCTGAGTGAGGATTTGCACAGTGAAGCGTAATCGACTGGACATTTCGTTGACAGCGGTAGGGGCTACGACGCTGCTAGTGCTGATTTTGATCCTTGTGTCGATGTTTCTATTCAAGAGCCAGGACGTCAGGCGTGCAGAGATCAAGATCAAGGGTCAACAGGCTGCGGTTTCCATCGCATCCGCGATCGGACACGCCAATGAGGTTGGCATACCCTTCGAGTCGATAGTAGGGTTGGGCGCTCTGGTAGGGGCGCGGCAAAACGCCAATCCTGATATTCTTGCTGTTGCTGCAGAGACTTCCAATGGAGCCACACTGTATAGGTCCGGGCAGGGCACGGGACCAGACACAAACCCAGCAGACCAAGTTGTTGCTCCGATCATGTCAAAAGGGCAGTTGGTTGGAAAAGTTACCGTATGGTTAAACCAGCCCAGGCTTTGTCAATCATCGGTATCACCGGTGATTGCCTTATTGATCCTAATGTTGACTGCTTGCGTCTTCTTGCGAGAAGCTGCCACTTTCGCGCTGTTTAGGGGGGTTGAAACAAGGGCGTCGGCTGTTCTGAGAATGTCCTTGCAGATACGCGTCGGAGACTTCGGATCGGTGATCATTCCAGCCATTTCGCATGTGGGGGATGCGGCGTCGAGTGTTTTGGCGAATCGAATTCGTGCCCTGAATGAAAAGTCGTTGCGGCTGCAGCGCCTTGTAGAGTCGCTCAGCAATACCGAACCAGATTTGACAGAGCGGCAAATTCTGACCGCCATCAACGCGGATGCACAGGCAGGGGCGTGTTTCGCGATGGGCAAGCCGAAGCAAATTCGTTTGAGCACGGTCGTGTCAGATTCACGCTGGATGTTGTTTTTGACGGCTTTTGTTGGCGAAGGAATTCGCGCAGCGGTGCCGGCAATGGACGCTATCGCGACCTTTTCGCCAGCGTATGCGGTCACGCTTTCGGCCCTTGGCGCCTTGTTCGGTACCTTTGTCGCACTGCGGCTTTACGGACGACAGTCGCCGGCCGGCTTTGTTGTTGTTGGCCTACTATCCATGTTTGCAGGTATATGCACGGCGCTCATTTTGGAAAGTGAAGTGACATTTCTATCGGCTCGCCTTGCTTGTGGCTTCGGCCTCGGACTTGTTGTGGCTGGATGCGCGCAGGCTATCGACAACCGAAGGAGCACAGCGCAGTCTGAACTCTCGTGGCTTGTCGCGGTAGTCCTGGGTGGAGAAATTGCAGGCCCCCCGGTGACGGCTTTGCTCGCCGGGATGATGGGCCCCACTGGTGGCTTGGCTCCATTACTGGCTGTGACCGTATTTGCGATAGCATTTTTTATATGGATTCAAGCCTCCGATTCGGCTTGGCAGGAGAGACCACATCGTTTGGATTTAAGGCTGCACGATCTGGGTGTTTTCAAGAGAGCTCACTACCCAATCTTCTGTCAAGGAATTTTTTGGGGCATCTGCACAGGCTACCTGGTTACCGGTGATTGGGTCATTCATCTACGAGGTCTGGGCGGGATGACAACTTGGGCGGTAGGATGGTTGGCACTTTCTTTGGGTTGTACGGCCGGAATGTTTTGTAAAGATCGGTGGTTCAAAATTGTGGGTCTGGCAGGAATCATTGGTTCAGCGATTCTCGGAGTTCTGCCATGGGTGACGAGTTGGGATGGTCTTGCGTTTTTGGGGATTTTTTCCCTTGGTTTGGCAGGTTGGGGCTCCTTGCAAAGACTCTGGAGAATGCAGAGTGAGCATCCCGCGCGCTGGAATGCAATATTGGTGTTGCTAGGCATCCTGTCGGGTGCATCGTTAATCGGAGTTTGTTCGCCAGTTCAAAGCGATTTGGCGATGGTGGCGGTATGGACGATAGCAGCGGGCTGCATCGCGATAGCGGTTTGGTTGTCCCGCCCTGCGAAGCCGTCTTCGTTGATAGAGGCGTAACGCGTATGCTGCTAAGAACACGCCTAGCCATATTGGTCGTTGGTTCATTGCTCGCGATTTCAGCGGTATTTGGCTTCATCCAATGGCAACGGGAGGTCCGTTTTGATCAGCGCTACAACTCGTCACTTATCCTGGGGCAAAAGGTCGCCTGGAGCAAAATCGTTGCACGAAATATTGCGTTGCTGAACGAAGTCTCTGCTCAGGTATCCGCCGATAGAGACCTGAGAGCCGGTGTCGCGAGAGGCGACAAAGGCTCTTACACGTATCTTCTGGACCGCTATGTGCAACAGAACCCAGGCCTGCGGATCGATCTGTTTACCCCGGCCGGGGCAAGTCTATATACGTCAAGTGTAGAAGTTAACCAAGGTTCCTTGCTTGAGCCTTCGAGCATCGCCAGCGTTGCGAAGGGTGGCCCACCGGTTGAAGGTATCGGTCAGCTGGACGCCAAACACTTCATTTTGCTAAACGCTAGAGATCTGGGTCCGAAGAGCCAGTCGATGGGTGTTTTGGTGCTTGGGATGGAAGTCAAGGACGCTCTATCTGAACTCAAGAAAAACTTTGGTGCAGATGCATTTTTGCTGAATTTGTATGGACGACTGACGGAAGGAACTGATCCCGAGTTATGGGCAACGGCTGCACTTGAGCCTTCCTTGCGAACGGAAGGCGTGGTTCATGGGAAGGTACGGGGCAAGACCTTTCTTGCAGCCAGCCAACCCTTGATCAGTCCGCAGGGAAAGACCATCGGCGCTGTCGTCACGGTCCGTGACACGACAGCGGAATCTGAGAGTGATCAGGCATTCACTCTCATTTGGCTTGCTCTCGGAATCGGTTTCGCAATTTTGGTTGCAGCCGGATTGTTTGCATACCTGCGCGGTGCTTTGAACCCTTTGAACCGCGCAGTCGATGTGCTGGATGCGTTGGCCAAGGGCGACACGTCAGCGCGTCTGCCGGAAGAAGATGACGAGGCGAAAGATGAAGCGGGGCACATTGCCCAGGGGGTCGCAGCACTGCGCGATGAAATGGTCAATCTTGGGATGCTACGGGATGAGCGCATTCGCCAAAATCGACGCCAAGAGCAATTGATTCGCAAGCAGTTGGTGATATTGGCTGGAACGCTGGATCAGAGTCAACGCGACATGATCGTGGCGGACTTGGAAGACGCTCTTCAAGCTGCGCGCGATGGGAAAGGAAATCAACTCGCCACGTTATCGCATTTTTTGGGGCAAATGTCTTCGTTGATTACTGCACAGCACAAGCACTTGCTGGAACTGATTGAAGAAGTCAAGGCCGCGGCTGAGACGAAGGCCAAATATGCTGGATTGCAGCAAGAGTTAGAAATTGCGCGCAGCATGCAGCTCTCGATCCTTCCCAGTAAATTTCCAGCACGTCCTGAAGTGGATCTGGCAGCGACCATGATCCCAGCCAAGGAGGTCGGTGGGGACTTTTACGACTACTTCATGCTTGACGATACGCACCTTGCCCTCGTGGTTGCAGATGTGAGTGGGAAAGGCGTTGCTGCGGCGTTCTTTATGGCGATCGCTCGCACGCTGCTACAAGCAACGGCGCGATTCTTGGCCAAACCCGCGGAGTGTATTGAGCGTCTCAATGATCGGTTGTCTGCAGAGAACGAGCAGATGATGTTTGTGACAACTTTCTATGGAGTGCTTGATTTGCAAACGGGGGCCTTTGAGTATGTCAATGCGGGCCACAATCCACCCATTCGATGGGGAGCAGATTCCTCCGTCGAGACCTTGCCTGGAACACAAGGCATTGCATTGGCTGTGGCCGATGACATGCAGTTTGGGGACTGCACGGTCTATCTGAAGCCAGGGGACACGCTGATCCTGTTTACGGACGGCGTTACTGAGGCCAACGATGTGGACGAAGTTCTGTTTGGCGATAACCGACTCCAAAACGTGGTTCGAGCACTACCTGTCGGTGGACTGGTTGGAGAAATTCCGGGTAGGATTGTTGATGCTATCAATGTGTTTGCCGGCAAAGCACCTCAGGCAGATGACATTACGTGTTTAGCGGTCCGCTATTTCGGGGTCGCGGAGCGCAGTTAACACCACAGAGCCCCAAGGAGCACAGTTTGGTCGAATCAGATCCGCGGCCCAGTGGTTGGCAAACCATGCCCCACATTCTGCAAGGAAGATACGCTGTTAAGCGCATGGGTGTTGGCGACATCCCTTCGCTCATGCAACTGCGAAACGTCGTACTCGCTGAACTTGGTCATCCCGATGCATACGTGCGAGAGGACAATGAGGAAGCCTTCATTTTGGATCATTGTGGGCAACGTGGTGAGACGATTGGCCTTTTTTCCGCGGGGCCAAGTACGCATCTGATTGCTTACGCGATGGTTTGTTTTCCTGGGTCCGAGGACTCTGATAATTTAGGCGTAACGGTCGGGCTTCCAGTCGACGAATTGGATCGAGTTGGAATCTTGTCGGGGTGCATGGTTGCCAAGGAATACCGAGGGCACGGACTACAACTGCAACTCTTGCTACTGCGACAGTTGTTGTGCTCCAGTCATGGTCGGACCCATTGTCTATCGATGATCTCTCTGCACAACACGCACAGCCGTTTCAATTTATTTCGGCTCGGTATGGTGTTGAGGTGGATCGGCGTTTTGTCACCGTACGGATTGCGAAGACAACTGGCATACATTGACCAAGAGACCCCGATGCAATTCGACATGCTTGCCATTCAGGAGGCAGATCCACTGAACTTTGAGCGCCAGGTCGATCTGTCACGGGCTGGTTGGTGGGCTATCAGGGAGCGGGTCAATTCGCAAGGGCATCAGGTCTTGGAGTTCGCGCGTCCGCTGCCCGCGTGCCGGAGCGCGTCCTAGAGTTGGTATTAGGCCCACCCCGAGCGGGCTGCCTCGCTTGGGGCGGCCCGGCGCTTCGGCTGCTAGCCTTCCAGCTCTCGAACCATGTCCGATAGAGATGTGACGAGGTCGGACAGGCTCAACGCGATATTAAGTAATATGCGCTGCCCCACATCGGGGTGCGATTCGCAAAGGGCCAAGAAGTCTTTGCGATCCAGTCGATAGCAAATGGCAGTGGAACTTGCGATGACATCTGCCGCTCTGACGCGCCCTGTCAACATACCCATCTCTCCAAAGTGGACGCCGGCTTTGTATCCCGCGTACCGAATCGCACGCCCACCGACTCTTCGGGACACAGTGACGTAGCCGACAGCGAGCAGAAACATTGAATCCCCATCAGCACCTTCTCTCACAATCGTTTCCCCTTCATCGAATTTTTCTCGATGTAGAAGTGTGGAAAATGTGGCGATATCGGCTTGACTGACTCCGTTGAGAATATCAAAGTCAGCAATGGGCACATCGGAATTTTCGAGACTCACCAGGCCCGACTCGGCCAATAGCAACGTCTCGGCCGCCAGCAGCACAGCGTCATTGGTTTCAAATACTCTTTCTTCTTCAATAAAACTCTCTAGCCCATTGGCGTGGAGAGAAGACCATGCAGGGCTGTCTTCTGAAAGGCACGACAGATACAACAGAGTGTTTCGACGCGCAAGCGCCTTCTTTAATCTGGCAAGCGCAATGGCACCGCTGCTATCGACAGTCGTTACGTACTTGAAATCCAAAATAACAACCCGAGCGTTCAACGAAGCCAATTCGAGATGACTGGCCAACTGCTCGGTTGAGCCAAAAAACACGGGGCCTTGTACCTCAACTAGCTCCACCTTCGACATCAACGATTCAAGCTTTCGGCGTAACTCTTCTGGCCTGGTTGTTCTTGACCTCAGAAAGCGCCCGTTGATCGTTTTGCGAATCACATTGTGCGACGCATCCCGGACAAAGATAAGAAACGCCAAAACCATACCCGCAAACAATGCTGGCAATATTCCAAAAAATAAAATGGTCAGCGTCACAGCAAGGACCTGGACGATATCGCCAATCAGCTCATGCTTTCTGCGGCCTGTCTCATGGCGATTCAACTGCACGATCAGCCCGCGACTCCAACCATCCAACTGACTGAAAGTGAAGGCCACCACAACTGCGGCGACCACAGGGACCGGAACGAGACCGAAAACGGTTCCAAAGAGCAAGGCGAACAAGACCAACGAACCGGCATATGCAACGTGGGTCAAGGCACCCCTGGCACCACTTTGCAAGGCGTTTTGGGTGTAGGACTGCGAGCCGCTGGTTGGCATTCCACCGAACAGGCCAGAAACAATATTTCCGGTTCCTTGAAGGATCAGTTCCCGATTGGAATCGTGGCGTGTTCCAACGACAGCGTCGGCAGCTGAGATGCTCAACAGTGAGTTCAGCGACGAAATCAGCGCCAGGACAACAGACGTTGCTGCCAGTTGCGGAAGGAATTCCAGCAGGACTTCACTACCGATAACCGTGGCTATAGAGTCGATTTGTGGCGTGATCGGGATGGATGTTGGTATAGCGCCGATAACCTCGCCAAATGAGATCGGCGGAAACAGCGTGAGGCAGATCCAGTACAGGGCGGTACCAATACAAAGCCCCCACAATGCCGGTGCAGCAATTCTCTGAAAACTGGAAATCAGAATGGTTATCACGCAAGTCGCAAGTCCGATGCCTGCCGCCCCGAAGGGGATCGGATCATGGGCTCCGCCGCGAAACAGCTCCGCGATAGGTGCCCAGCCGTGGTACCCAAGCATGGCCGGAAACTGGGCCAGCATGAGCAGTACTGCGAACCCGTTAACGAACCCGGCGACCACAGGATAGGGGATAAATTTGACAAAGACGCCCATGCGAGCGACACCCAATCCCAATTGAATCAACCCGGAAATGATGGTGCATAGAAAACACAGGGTCATCAACATCGCCGCACGATGTGACGGATCAAGAGTCGTTGCGTCCAACGAAAGGCCAGCGCCTACCAACACGGAGGCGACCATGGTTGAATAGCTTGCTCCTGTAGCCGAAAGAAGCAGTGGCTCTGCAAAAAGCACAGCACGAAGAATCGAGACAATGATTGAAGCCGCGAAGGCCGATCCAATTCCTGCGGCAATGTAGGCAGCCCCGATTGGCTGGGCGAGAATCGCTCCGCAATTGAGTATGTTGGGAACCGCAATCACCGCACAGACAGCACCTGCGCTTAGATCTCTGATAAGACGTGAAGCGATCAGCATGCTCCAATCCGAGTCAACCGAACCCCCTCGCGGTGCAATGACAGTCCCTCACCAAGTGATTGCCGGTCGGGGGCAGGGGGATGTTTCCAACTTGTGCAGGATCAGGCTTGAACCGTGATGATTCGGTCAAAACCGCTGATCTTGATGACTTCCAGAATGGCCGGTTTGGGCCCGGTCAGAACGAGCTTGCCTCCTTTGGCTTTGGCCGCTTTGGCAACCACGAGCATGACACGAAGTCCGGCGCTGCTAACATAGTCAAGCGCTGACAAATCCATGCTGATTGAATTGACGTCGTCAACCAGCAAGGCGAGCAAAGCTTTCTCGGTGGCGCCCGCCGTAGTGGCATCCAGACGTCCGGCGGCTTTGTAGGTGGAGCTAGTGTTCATATTGTGCAACCTTGTTAACGGGACGTCTAATCTTATAGTAGGTTTGTAAGATCACGCGGGGAAGGAATCGTTGGAACGTGAAAATGGCAGATCAACTCAAGCTTGAGGGCTACGCCGACATGGCCCATCTGACGGCGCTGCTGGACCGGATCGAGAGTTTTGGTCAGTGCCAGGCTTGGCCGGTGAATGCCATCTCCCAGTTGCGCCTGGTGGTTGAAGAGGTTGTGATCAACGTGATGGCTTATGGGTCGCACGGCCAAGGTGCGCCGAAGTTGGAGATTGATCTGAAACAAGAGGGGTCGCAACTCATTTTGACGATTGCTGACAACGGAATTGCTTTCGACCCCCTTCAGGTCACACCACCCGATCTGGACGCCGATCTCGAAGAAAGGGAAGTTGGCGGACTCGGTATCTACCTGATTTCCCAGCTCATGGACAGTGTCACCTACCAGCGCGACGGCGCGTGGAATCGGTTGCAGTTGAGCAAGTTGATGGTTTGAAAGCGCGTTGACGGCTCGTTTGTCAGAGCGCTATTTCAAGACCATCGTACGCAGTCAGAACTGCAAGCTCGGAGTCGGTCCGGGAGATCGCCTCCAGGCGGCGTGATTGATCCAGTACACCAGCGATCTTTTCATCGTCAAAGGCCGGCTCATGGTGAAACATGCAAAGGCGCTTGGCTTTGGCCGCCTGGCACAGCTCGATGCCCACCATGTTGCTGGAGTGCCCCCAATCTGCGCGCACTGAAATGGCATCGGCCAGAGAGTACATGGCATCGAAGACCACGACGTCTGCGGCGCGAAAGAAGTCGGCATACTGGTCTAGCGAGGCCTGATCGTCGAGCTTGTGCTCGGAATCTGTCGAATAAACCATGGCTTTCCCGTTGCGTTCGAAACGCCAACCGAACGAGTCCCCTGAATGAAACTGCAACATGGCTGTGACCGAGTAACCCGCGATCTCATAACTTTGACCTGGCTGGAGCAGATCAAATTCGATTTTCGCCGCCAGGGCGTCAAATTCAACCGGAAAGCAGGGTGCCGATTGCTGTCGCCGAAATGCGAACTCTGCCTGTGCGTGGCAGGTGTGAATGATGATGCGATTGCCCGGAATATAGACCGGGGTAAAGAAGGGAAAGCCCATGATATGGTCCCAATGCAGATGAGACATGAAAACATGGTAGGTCTGCGGTGCACCCGGTGGGAACTGCCGCAAATAGTGGCCACCCAGTGGCCGCGCGCCCGAACCGAAGTCCATGAACACATGATCAGCCCCTTCGGACTCCAGTTGAACGCAACTGGAGTTGCCACCATAGGTGCCGCTGACTTCAAAGGGCAGTTGAGTGTCAACAAAGGATTCGATGTCTTCGCGTCGACTCAATCCGTGATCAACGGCCGCCGTGAGCGCAGCCACAACTTTGGCGCGGGTCTGCTCAGCGCTGAGAGCGATCGGAATCGAGCCGCGTGTTCCCCAAAACCGGACTTTCATCGTGAACCTTTCTGGTCAGTGTGGTGCCGGGACTCAGGCGCTCGGCAAGCCGCTTGCGGGTGCATGGCATCAAGTAAGTCAAAGGATAGCAAAACAGGAACAAGCCAAACATTTGCTGTGCCTCCGTCCTCTCAAGGTGATTCATGCCCAAGCCTCCGAAGCTAGCGATTATGTGGTGGTTGCCTGGTTGCCATTGTTCCACGTAAACCCTCATCTTGGCGCAGCCTTCATGGCCGCTGCTGCGATCGCGTAGCCACCCAATGCGCCGTCGATGAAATGCACGTGGTTGGCACTGCTGGGCGATGGGGTGAAGCAGGTCATCATCGCCGCCTCCTGACGATGCGTTCCGAAGCGCACGATCCCTTCGGCGGATCGCTGCCGAAGGTGTTGCTCAATTTCATCGGCCAGGGCAGGCGTGCAGTCAAGCACCATCCGCAGCGAATCGTCAAATTTGCGGAAGTCTGAATTCTCAACCACTTCATGCTCGTATTTGGCGGGTACAAAGCGCCCGACGGCAATGTTCAAGCGCATCACGACAAAGTGGAACAATGTCCATACCAATACCTTGATTTTGCGCGCTCCGACTGATTCACCGGGACGTCGCGCGGCGCGCGCTTCCAGGTCGGCACCGGTAGGTGGCCAGGTCAGGCGCAGGCGCTGGCCGGGAACCGGCCGCGAGGCGTTGGGAGTTTTTTCCACGATGCGGGCGATGTCTTCCACCACTCTGCGAAAGTCCTGCGGGTCAGTCTGGCCAACGGGCGCAACGACCAGCGACAGCACGAGCCCGCGTGAGGCCGGAATTTCTTCGTAACGACACGAAAGCCCACTGAGGTCCGGATGCGCACCGGCCGGGGCCGGTTGCAGGGCGATCTCGCCCCGTTTCATGGCCGCATCGGCCCAAGCCATGCCACCGCCCGAGAACATGGCAATCGAAATGTTGTCGGAAGGGGCGTAGCGGGCCACTCGAACGTCGAGCGCGTGCAGGCGAATCTCGGCCACGGACACCATCGCTATGCGCAAACTCAGTTGGAGGTCCTCGTTGACCCAGGTGGCGGTTTCGGCCAGGGCCTGACGCGCCAATGCGGTGGCGCTGGCCGGCACCGCAAAGCTGGCACCGTCGCCACCAAAAACGAACGGAAAATCGCGCCCGCCCAGTGCGTTGGTAACCGCCACGATCACGGCCGCGCCGGCCATGTTGACTGCCTTGTAGCGGTTTTCGGCGATCGCCTGGGTCGATTGCATCACGTCCGCAACGCCAACCAGCCAGCCGTCGGGTAGGCTCTGAAACAGCGACGGGTCCATGACCGTGGTGAAGTCACGAAAGATCGACAGCTTGTCGTAGAAATCGTCGGATTGAGTCTGAGTTGTCATCAGACCGGATACTACCCCGTAGACCTGATTCGGCGCGTGCTTCGGCTGCGTTGCGATACAAGCATCCCCTTGGGGGCATGTTGGTGCTGACATTCTTGAAATATTGACCCTAATATTAAGTCAACAATTCGTTGACAGGCTGGCCGAGTTTGCGTAGTTGCGGTAAAAACTGGGCATAAAAATTCTGCAAAGGGGCTGCCCATGACCGACTGGACCGATGGCTATGTGGCCGATATTGACTACACCTATGGCTACTACGCAGAGCTGAGCCCGCTGCGCAGCCAACTGGCCTTCATCTATGCCGGTCTGGTGCCGCCCACGCAAGGCAGCCACTGCGAACTCGGCTTTGGTCAGGGCCTGAGTGTCAACATCCACGCCAGCGCGACGGACAGCGTTTGGCACGCCTGTGATTTCAACCCGGCGCAGGCAGGCTTTGCCCAGTCCATGGCGCGCTCCTCTGCGGCCAGGGCACACCTGACTGACGAGGCCTTTGCCGACTTTTGTGCGCGTGCGGATCTGCCCGACTTTGACAGCATTGGCCTGCACGGCATCTGGAGCTGGATCAACGACGAGAACCGAGCGCTGATTGTTGACTTTGTGCGGCGCAAGCTCAAAGTGGGTGGCGCGCTCTACATCAGCTACAACACCCAACCCGGCTGGGCAGCGATGGTGCCCCTGCGCGACCTGCTGACCGAACACGCCCAGGTCATGGGTGCCACGGCCCAGGGCATTGGCAACCGTATTGATGGTGCGTTAACTTTTGCCGACAAACTCCTTGCCACCAACCCGCGGTATGCCAAAGCCAACCCGCATGTGGCCGAGCGCGTCAAAAAGATCAAGGAGCAGAACCGCAACTATGTCGCCCACGAGTATTTCAATCGCGACTGGTTGCCCATGCCCTTCTCGCACATGGCGCAGTGGTTCTCCAGCGCCAAACTTGACTTCGCCTGCTCGGCGTTTTACAGCGACCAGATCGACCCGCTCAACTTTACGCCAGAGCAACTGACCCTGTTAAAGGAAATCCCGGACCGGATGTTTCGAGAAACCGTGCGCGACTTCATGGTCAACCAGTCGTTTCGCAAAGACTACTGGGTCAAAGGGGCGCGCAAACTAAAGCCCCTTGAACGAACAGAAGCCTTGCGAGCGCAAAAGGTCGTGTTGCTGCAACCGCGCGCAGACGTGCCTCTCAAAATGACCGTCGCCAATGGTGAGGTCAACATGCAGCCCGGCATCTACAACCCGATTCTTGATCTGCTGTCTGATCATCAGCCCAAAACCCTTGGCCAGATCGAGCAGGCCGTCAAAGACCAGGGCCCTGGCTTTGCGCAAATGACCGAGGCCGTGATGATTCTGATCGGCAACGGCGTCCTGGCTGCGGTGCAAGACGAAGCCTTGATCGCCAGCGCCAGAGCCCACACCGACCGGCTCAATGCCTTCATTGTGGAAAAAGCACGCGCCAGCGACAGCATCCACTACCTGGCCAGCCCGGTCACCGGCGGCGGCGTCAGCATCACCCGCCCGCAGCAGCTCTGCCTGTTGGCCAGGAAGCAGGGTTTGGCAAAACCTGCAGAGTGGGCGCAGTTCATTTGGCAGATTTTGCAGCAGCAGGGGCAAAAGCTGATCAAGGACGGAAAAACCCTGGACAGTGCGCAGGAGAACCTGGCTGAACTCACAACCCAGGCCGAGGCATTTGCTGGAAAACAACTACCCGTTCTTCAGGCCCTGCAAGTGGCTTGATAGGTGCCCCCGGACCGCCGCAATCCATCCCACCTCACCTAACCCAGCACCCCCTCATTCCAGCCATGGCTCAAATCTATCCTGACCCCCTTTAATCCCAATTTACGAAGTGATCCTGCACCACAATACGGGCTGCCCATTGCAGATGCGCGATGGCAAAACCTTATCCCCATCGCCCTCTTCAAAAAGCTTCAACTTGACGCTTGACATGACGCAAATTATGACCGCCATTTTGCCAAGCCAAGCCTGAGTTGGCTGGCAACCTGCCGGGGGCGCTGCCCGATGCGTGCCTGCAAGCCAATAAGGACTATCCTGGCCATGTGTTCGCTACTACATTGATAGCTGCACACGCAATTCCCATGAGGGCTAGCGGCAAAAATGGTAATTTTATGCTAACGTTTGCCTGATTCTGTCAACTAGCTATACTGTACATGTCAGACAATAAAAAGGAGCCCCGCCATGATCACCGTCACTTCAATGGAAGCACAAAACCGTTTTGGCCAGTTGCTCGATACCGTGCAGCGCGAGCCGGTCACTATCACCCGGCACGGGCGTACGGCAGCGTTTATGGTGTCAGCCCAAGACATGCAGGATTTGCAAAAAGCGCAGACCAACAAGCGCCAAACCGCAGCGGAAGCTTTTGAAGCCTGGAGCAAAAAGGCAGCTGCTACAGCATCACCCGCTGCTGCCGATCTAACCGACGAAGATGTCCTGCGCATGGTGAAAGAATCTCGGTAAGCTCCGTGATGCGTGTGGTATTTGACACTAGCACGCTGGTCAGCGCTGCACTGCGCGTGGGCTCGATTCCTCATCAGGCGTTAACGTGCGCGCTAAATATTGCAGAGGTCTGTGTATGTGCTGCAACCTTCGCGGAGTTGGACGAAGTGCTGATGCGTACCAAGTTTGAGCGGTATCAACCGAGCGATGTCCGTCAAGAGTTCGCCGACTTTGTGCGCCTGCGTGCGACATGGTTTGATGTGCCAGAGACACAAATCGCTACCGTCAGTCCACCTTGCCGTGACCCCAAAGACAACCAGTTTTTGGCGCTTTGCCAAGCATGTGCCGTGACGGTATTGGTTAGCAGCGATGCCGACCTGCTGGTGTTGCACCCGTGGCATGGCATTCCCATCCTGACACCCTCTGCGTTCTTGCAGGCAAACACCCCATGAGCCTGCACAAAGAAATAGGTATTGCGCTGCTGATTTCTCAAAAAAATATTTGGCCGTTGCAAGTTAACCTGCACGACAATGCGGGCTGCCCATTGCGGCTGTGCAATGGCAACACCTGATCTTGATAGGCTTCTTCAAAAATCTTCAACTTGACACTTGACATGAC
>CAYHDD010000003.1:0-17774 GCA_964355195.1 uncultured Rhodoferax sp.
CGCTGGGCACAGCGCGCAAACGTGCGCAGGTCCTGTCAATCTCGCGCGTCACGTTTGCGAGTCTGACGGCCACGCAGATCAGGCACTATGTCGGCAGCGGCGAACCCATGGGCAAGGCCGGTGCCTACGCCGTGCAGGGCAGGGCAGCGGCCTTCATTTCACATTTGAGCGGTAGCTACTCTGGCATCATGGGACTACCGATGTACGAGACTGCCAAACTCCTGCGTCACTTCGGGCTTGTGAAACCTTGAGTCGCCTGTGCGTTCGCTGTATCAGGATTTAGGGCGCAACGGGCGCCCTTCGGCCCGGCCGTATTTTTGATAGTGAGTCGCAGCGTCCACGCCAGCGGCGCGCACATCCGGATTTGCCGCCAAATACAGTTCTGCAACAAATTCCGAATGACCGTTCCTGGACTCCTCAATGAAGTGGCTGGAAAGTTTGTGACCCAGATAATGACTGCTCATGACTTCGCCGCTGGCAACATTGACAGGCTTGCGAAAATAGACCAGACCGTTAAACGGGTCAGACCACATCGGCGTGTAATAGGCGCAGTCGTCAAAAAAGTAATGCGTTACCTGTGACCAGCGGGTTCGGTTCTTGTCGTGCTGAATGCTTCCGCCATGCAGCAAATTGGCGCTCCAGATCAGGGCCTGCCCCTTCTTGCATAGAAAGACTTCTGGCTTGGCCTGGTTAACTTCAACCAGCCCACGCCACATTTCTTCATACACAGTCTGGCCTGGTTTTTGCGGCAGGTCACTGACGCAACAGGCAATATGTTCGTTGGCATAAATCGGCCACCGGTGGCTGCCGGGGTAGTAAAACAAGGGGCCGTTATCCGCCGTGATGTCCTCCAGCGCAACCCAGACGCCGCACATGAAGCGCTCAGGGCTGCTATTGAAGTGAACCGCATCGGTATGAAAATGCTGCTGCGTTCCCACCGGAAAATTCAGCGTCTGGAAGGGCCAGGCGCGCCGCCCATAAAGCGTGCTGAGCAAATCGATAATTCCCGGGTTGCTGGCGATCCGCCTTACGCTCTGCAGCTGTTTCCAGGCATCCCACGAACGCAAACTGACACCCGCTTGATGGCCATGCTGGCGCCACATGTCCCAGTCGTATTGATCATGCAACTCGCGCTTGATCGTCTCGGCCAGCAGGTCAATTTCCGGGTCCGGAAAGTCAATGACCGCATACCCTTTCAGATAGAGATCAAAGGCGATACGGCGAGTTGCATCGTCAAGTGCAAGCTGCTCAACGATCCTGGAAAAGAAAGGTGACTCCACGTGCGGCACACCGGGCAGCAAGCTGGCGTAATCTGTGGTGCTCAAATTCATGCAATCATGATAACCAAAATGGTTGGTACGCACAGCGCTCAGCCAGTACGGTCCATCACCGAGCGGTAGACAGCCTCGGTCGCTATGGCCGTGTTCTGCCAGCTGAAACGCTGGGCCTGTTGCAGTCCGCGTAGTCTCAAGCCTTCGGTCCAGGCAGGGTCTTCAGTCAGGCGCTTCATGCCTTGGGCAAAGGCGTCCACATCGAGCGCTTCGCACATCAGTCCAGCATCGCCCAGCACCTCAGGAATAGAGGCGCGGTTGGAAGCCAGCACCGGCGTTGCGCAGGCCATCGACTCCAGCGGCGGGAAGCCAAAACCCTCGTACAAGGACGGGTAGAGCGTGGCCAGCGCGGCCGAGGTCAGGGCCGGCAGGTCCTGCTCGGTCACATAGCCCAACCATCGCACGCGGTCCTTGCTGGCGGCACGCGCAATCTCGGCGTCCAGTTCCTCATTGAGCCAGCCGCGCGTGCCCGCCAGCACCAGCGGGTAAGACGCCCGCAGCGCATCGGGCAGGCTGGCATGGGCGCGAATGGCCGTGATCAGGTTCTTGCGTGGCTCCAGCGTCCCGACCGCCAGAAAGAAATGCCCCTGCTTGAGTCCATAGCGAGCCAGCACCGGATGACTTTCATCCGGTGAACGTGGGTAGAACTCCGAGGACACACCGTAAGGCGTTACATGAATGCGCTCATCCTGCACACCAAAGTACTCTGTGAGTTCCCGGCGCACAAACTCCGAACCGACAATCACCGCGTTGGCGCGCTTCAGTGATTCCGGGAAGTGCGTGTTCATGGCATACAGCCGCTCTGCCGGGTGCGCTTGCGGATACCGAATCCACGAAATATCGTGCGCGCTGATCACCAGCGGGCCATCAAAGTTCCAAGCCAGGTAGTTGGGTTCATGGTAAAGGTCTGGCCGCTTGCCCGAGAGGCCGCGCGAAAATTGGCGTTGCTGCAGGTAGCGGCTCAAGTCCTGCGGCTTGGTCGCAAACCGCTCGGTAAGCGTATTCGCAGCAAGTCTCAGCGCGCTCAGTCCCCGCCGGCCAAGCGCCGCCGACTGCACCTGCAATACCCGTATCAGCTTGTTTCTTGACCAGTCGTCCTGGGGTTGAACAGTGTGCTGCGAGCCAGACCGCGCATCGGTCCAATAGGCGCCGTAGAACAAATCAATTTCATGGCGGCGCAGCAGAAGTTCATCCACCAGATGCCGGGTGTACCTGCCAATCCCGGTCAAGGGCGGCAGCAGGGAGGTGCCGCCTATAGCCAACCTGAGGGAAGGTGTCTTATACATTTGGCAACGATTCTAATGAGCGCCAAGAGAACACGTGCGCCGGTTAGAATCCGCCCACTTTATGATCGCCCTATGAAATTTTCCAACTCCCAATCTGAAATGGGTGAAGTCATTGCCAGTTTGTGGCCCTATTTCCGGCCCGCAGTATGGTTTAGCGTGTTCATGAGTGTGTTGATGCTGGCGCCCACGGTGTACATGTTTGAAGTTTATGAGCGGGTGATCAACAGCAGCAGTTATCTCACGCTCGCCATGGAGACCGTGTTTGTTCTTGGTGCGCTGGTGCTGCTGGAGGTGTTGGGCTGGACGCGTGCCGAAATCATGCGGGAGGCCGGTGTGGCGCTCGACCGCATCCTGAGTGCCAGAGTCTTCGACGCAACCTTTGGCGCCAATCTCAAGCGCCTGCCCGGTGGCTCGGTTCAGACCATGAACGATTTTCGGTCTGTCTGTGACTCTTTTCACTCGCCTGCCGTATTGGCGGTGCTGGATGCCCCTGCGTCTCTGGTCTTTCTGATTGTGATGTTTGCCATCAGCCCCATCCTGGGATGGGCGACGGTTGCCGCAGCCTTGGCTCAGACGCTGGTGGGTTGGTTAAACGAGCGCGGCACGCAGCCGCCGTTGACGCGAGCCAACCAAAGCGCCATCGACGCACAGCGTTACGC
Source organism: uncultured Rhodoferax sp. (assembly GCA_964355195.1). GTDB lineage: Bacteria > Pseudomonadota > Gammaproteobacteria > Burkholderiales > Burkholderiaceae_C > Rhodoferax. The sequence goes on from CAYHDD010000003.1 coordinate 3,277, forward strand.
CGACGGGACTTTGCGGCACGCCCAGGTCATTGAAGCCATGGGCATGCTAGGCCATATTCATCGACGCTGGATGGGCAAACAGAACGAGTTTTTGGAGTTGCAAGCGCAGGCATCAAGGCACTCGGGCTTGTATCAGGCCCTGTCCAGGTTCGTGCAGACCACCACAGGTTCCATGATGATGGGCTTGGGGGCCTGGCTGCTGCTGAAAAATCAGCTCAACGGGGGAGCCTCGTTCATGATTGTTGGCTCTGTCCTGGGGGCTCGGGCATTGACGCCCCTGATACTGATCGTTTCGCAGTGGCAGAACGTCATCAACGTTCGTAACGCCTATTCGCGTTTGAGTCTGATACTCAAACTGGTGCAGGCGCGCGAACAGGATATGCCGCTACCGCGTCCCACGGGTCGTTTACAGGTCGAAGACCTGATCGCCGGCGCGCCGGGTGCCTCAGCACCTATCCTGAAGGGCTTGAATTTCTCACTGTCGGCGGGTCAGGTTTTGGCTGTAGTGGGGCCCTCGGCCTCAGGCAAAACCACGCTCGCCAGATTGTTGGTGGGTTTGTGGCCAGCGGCCAATGGCAAGGTGCGTTTGGATGGCGCCGATGTGTACGCCTGGGACAAGGCGGAGCTGGGCCCGCATATTGGCTATTTACCCCAGGGTGTCGAGTTGTTTGAGGGCTCGATCGCCAGCAATATCGCACGGTTTGGTCCGGTTGATATGAACAAGGTGGAGGCAGCGGCTCGCGCCGTGGGCCTGCATGAGTTCATTTCTGAACTACCGCTGGGTTACGACAGCCCGGTTGGGCGTGATGGCGCCATGCTCTCTGGCGGGCAGCGCCAGCGTGTCGGGCTGGCGCGGGCCGTTTATGGCAACCCGGTGTTTGTTGTGCTCGATGAACCCAATTCCAGTCTTGATCAAAAGGGCGACACAGCGCTTGCCGCTGCCATCCTGCAGCTCAAGTCAAGCGGCACCACCTTTGTCGTGATGACGCACCGAACCAGTGTCCTGGCCGTGGCCGACAAGATGCTGGTACTGCGAGAAGGTCAAATGCAGATCTACGGCATGCGTGACGACGTCATGAACGCACTTTCTGGCGTTCCTGCCTAGTACTTTTGAGCTCATTGCGCATGAACATCCCGGCATTTTTCAGAAGAAGCGATTTGACGACCACGCTGTGGGACTTTCGTCGTGAGTTCCTGCTGGTCGGGCTCTTCAGCATGATCATCAATGTGTTGATGCTGGCGCCCACGCTCTACATGCTGCAGGTTTTCGACAAGGTGCTCACCAGTCAGAGTGAGCTCACGCTGGTTGCCATTTCCCTGGTGGCATTGTTCCTGTTTGCGGTCACGGCGTTCACCGAGTGGTTGCGTTCGCTGCTGCTGGTCAGCTCCGGTGTGCGTCTGGACCGCTTGCTCGGTACCAAGGTCTTTACCGCCAGCTTTGAGGCTCATCTGAGCCAGTCCGGAGCCAGCCCCATGCAGGCCTTCAGTGACCTGATGCAGATCCGGCAGTTTTTGACCGGCGGTGGCGTCTTTGCGTTTTTTGACGCCCCCTGGACGCCGATCTACATGGCCGTCCTGTTTGTCCTGAATCCCTGGCTGGGTGTGATGAGTGTGCTAGCCGCATTGGTGCAGGCCGCTTTGACCTGGTTCGGGCACCGCCACACACTGGAGCCCTCAGAGGCTTCCATCAAAGCCAACAATGAGGCCAATACCTATCTGCAGGGCAAGCTCGGTAGTGCCGAACTGCTTGAATCCATGGGCATGACGGGCAACCTGCGGGCAAGCTGGTTTGAACTTCATGGCAGGTATCTGGTAAGCAGCGAACTGGCGCAAAAGTTGAGTCACAAGGTTGGCGCCTGGAGCAAGTTCATTCGCTACGCCCAGCAATCGCTGGTATTGGGTGCGGGCGCCTTGTTGGTCATTGACGGGCAGTTGACAGCCGGCGGCATGATTGCGGCCAATCTGCTGATGGCGCGCGCCCTGGCTCCGATCGACCAGATGGTCAACAGCTGGCGCCCCTTTACCAGTATGCGCATGGCGTTTGCGCGCCTAGAAAAATTGTTGCTTGCCTATCCCATGCGAGCCGCAGTCATGGCCCGGTCCGCGCCACTCGGGCAGATCACACTGAAGGACGTTTTCGCCAGTGCGCCGGGGCGCAAAGCTCCTATTTTGAGCGACATCAATCTGGAGGTTCCCGCCGGCACAGTCACCGTCATACTTGGGCCGTCGGGCTCCGGCAAAACCACGCTGGCGCGTGTTCTGGTAGGTATATGGCCGGGCGTCACGGGCGAAGTCCTGCTTGACGGCGCGCCGCTGTCGGGCTGGAGTCGCACCGAGCTCGGACCCCACGTTGGCTACCTGCCGCAGGACATTGAGCTATTTGAAGGCACGATTGCCGAGAACATCGGGCGCTTCGGTACGCCGGACCCGCAAAAGATCATCGAGGCGGCGCAACGTGCCGGTTTGCACGACATGATTTTGCGCTTCCCCAAGGGATACAACACGCCCATAGGCGAAGCCGGCAACACCCTGTCTGGCGGACAGCGTCAGCGCATCGGTCTGGCGCGTGCCATTTACGGCGACCCGGTGTTGATCGTGCTTGACGAGCCCAATGCCAACCTGGACGATGTGGGCGAGGACGCACTAATCCAGACCATTGGGCAGCTTAGAGGCAAGGGCAAGACGGTGTTCCTGATTACCCACCGCTCGGGCATTTTGTCGGTGGCCGACCGCATCCTGGTGCTGGACCAAGGGCGTATTCACACCGACAACCTGCGATCAAGTCCTGAGCCACTAACGCACCAGCCCGACGTCGCCACTGAGCCCAACCCCTCTGCCAATCCGGCCTCTTGAATCTGACTGAGTTCCCCATGGATAAATCAAGCAATTCTGAAACCCATTTACCCCAGGTAAGAGCCTTTGAGGCTCTCGCTTTGGATTCGGGCGTCACAGCAATGCAGTTGCCCGATCGCAAGTCCAATACGGTCCGATTCGGGGTCTTGGCCTTGGTCATCGGATTCGGCGGGTTCTTGCTTTGGGCAGGCTTTGCTCCGCTGGACGAAGGTGTGCCTGGTCCGGGCGTGATCGCCATCGACACCAAGAAGAAAGCGGTCCAGCATTTGTCTGGCGGACTGATCAAGGAAGTGCTGGTGCGAGAGGGTGATCGTGTCAAAGAGGGGCAATTGTTGATGCGCCTCGATGAAGCGCTGGCCAATTCAAATTTTCAAACGGCACGGCGTTATTACCTGAGTCTTCGAGCCATCGAAGCGCGGCTGTTGGCTGATCAGCGGGGGCTGAGAACAATCGCCTTTGATACTGCCTTGACTGAACCCGGTGACGAGCAGGAGATCAAGCAACTCATGTCTACACAGGAGCAGCTGCTGCGCTCGCGACAGTCGTCCCTGCGCGCTGACCTGCAAGCCATTGAAGAGTCCATTCAGGGGCAAAGCGGCCGCATTCGGGCTTATGAGACCATGCTCGGCAACCGCAGGAGCCATTTGGCCTCGCTGACCGAAGAGTCCACCAACGTGCGAAGTCTGGTTGAGCAAGGTTATGCGCCGCGTACGCGCTTGATGGAGCTCGAACGCCAGCAAGGAGACGACCGCTCCAATCTTGCTGATTTGGCTGGCAGCATCAATGCTGCGCAACGAGCCATAGCCGAATTCAGACAACGCATCATCGTGCGTCAGCAGGAGTACCGGAAGGACCTTGAATCTCAGCTCTCTGACGTGCAGCGAGAGATTCCGGGCGCCTCCGAAAGGTATCGTGTTGTGAAGGAAGACCTGGGTCGAATCGACATCAAGTCTCCGGCCACGGGCCAGGTAGTTGGACTGGCTTACCAGTCCGTGGGGGGGGTGGTTCCGCCTGGGCAAAAACTCATGGACATCGTCCCGGAGGGGCAGTCGCTGCTGATAGAGGCGCGTGTGGCACCGCATTTGATCGATCGGGTGCACCAGGGGCTTGCTGTGGATGTGCGGTTTTCATCGTTTGCAAAGTCGCCGCAACTGGTGGTGAGCGCCAAGGTTGTCTCGGTCTCCACGGATTTGCTTACCGATCAGTCCGGCGCAGCGGGGTATTATCTGGCCCGGGTGGCGGTGACGCCCGAAGGGCACAAGAAGCTTGGCGGCAGGCAACTGCAGTCTGGTATGCCAGTGGAGGTGATCTTTCTAACGGGAGAACGTTCACTTCTGGCTTACCTTTGGAGCCCGTTGTCAAAGCGCCTTGCAGCGTCCATGAAAGAGGAATAATTGATGAAATCAGCACCGACACGGTTGGCGTTGCGCATGCGCAACATTGAGTTCCTGTGGGGCGGACTGTTTGGCCTTTTCCTGGCGCTGTCCACGCCGGCTCTGGCGCTGGATCTGTCGCAAGCCTTCAGCGCAGCGCAAGAGCGCGACCTCACCATCCTGGCGGCGCGGGCGTCGGCTCGCGGCGCTCGAGAGCGTATTCCACAGGCGTTTTCGCAATTGCTGCCCAGCGTGAGCGCCAGCGTGGGGCGCAATCAAAACCAGCTCACCAGCACCACCCCCGATTTTCTGGGGCAGGCTCAAACATCGGAGCAGCAATACGCCAGCAGCAATCGTTCGGTGTCCGTGCGCCAGCCCTTGTACCGGCCGTACCAGATGGAGCAGTATCGGCAAGCCCAGGCGCAGGTTCGAGAAAGTGACGCGCTGCTGGAAGACGAAGAGAAAAACCTTGCTGTTCGCGTTGCAGCGTCTTACTTTGATGCCTTGCTGGCAGCCGAGCAATTGGCGCTGATCGAGGCGCAAAAGCGCATTCACGAGACCTATCTGGATGTGGCTAAAAAGAAGCTGGCCGTGGGTGAGGGCACGCGCACCGACTCCGACGAAGCACAGACCCGGCTCGATATGACACACGCCCTGGAAATCGAGGCGCGCGAGAACGTCGACTACACCCTGCAACAGCTGCAGGCGCTGATTGGCCAGCCGGTGGGAAAGCTCGCGCCGCTGCGCGCCACCCGGCTCGAACTGGCAGAGCCCCAGCCAAACCGCGTTGACAGCTGGATCGAACGCGGCGAAGCCAACAACCGCCGCTTCCAGTCGCTGAGGGACCGGCTGGATGCGGCCCAAATGGAGGTCAAGAAGGCCAGTTTCGGGCATTACCCAACGCTTGATGCTGTGGCGCAATGGTCGCGCAGCGACAGCGAAAACGTCGCCAACGTGAATTCACGCTACACCAACACCTCGTTGGGCTTGCAGCTCAATGTGCCCCTGTACGCCGGTGGCGGTGTCAACTCCTCTGTGCGCCAGGCGCTTGCGGGGGTCGAATTTGCCGAGCAGTCACTGGCGATGGGGCGGCGGGATCTTGCACTGAGCGTGCGCAAGGAATACCGGGGAATCAACGAGAGCATCGCCAAGATCAAGGCGCTGGAGCAAGCGTTGCGGTCTTCAGATCAACTGATTCTGGCCAATCAAAAGTCGATGCAGGCCGGTACCAGAACCATGGTGGACGTCTTGAATGCAGAACAATTGCGTGCCGGCGTGGTGCGAGATCTCGCCCAGTTTCGGTATAACTATCTGATGTCGCGGATCAAATTACTGGCGCTGGTCAACGCGGCGGACGGTGCGGCTATCGATACGGTCAATCAAGTATTCAAAATTGACAACTAATTTTTTGTTGATGGCAAATATTTTTTTGACCCTTTGATGCACGGGCCGATTTCTTGTGATAGAGTCGCGCCCATGCGGCCAAAAAGAGCGGCATGGTCTTTGTGATTAATTTCAACCTTTATTAGACTTGGGAGTCTTACATGTATGAGTCAGATGCCAGTACGGTTAACACAGCGTTGACGAATGCGAATCCCACTATTTTTTCGGACGACACGATCAATAGGATTCTTAACCTGACCACCAAGGACAATGCCACTGTCCGGTTTGACTCTGTGGCGCCGGACGCAAGTGGCAATGTCACTGTCGCGGCAGGTGCAGAGGTGGTGCTTGTTGCTACTTCCGATATCTTTCAAACAACGGTTAAACCACCTGTCAATGCCCCGGTGGTGATCTTTCAGGGCAGGGGCGGTGTGGTTGCAACGCTCAATGACGGCATTACGACCCCCTCCGGTAACCAGAGTCAGGTCGATCGCATCGTTGTGGGTTCTTCGGGTGGCGACAAGATCATTGTGGCTGATGCCAAAAATACCCAAGTCGTCCTCGGTTCCGGCGACAGCTCGGTTCAAGCCGGCGGTGGCGTTGATACCGTTTATGCGGGCCTGGGCAATAGCACCATCGTCGGCGGCTCGGGTGACTATGCGGTGGTGAAGCTCGCGGGCAACGCAGCCAACTACACTGTGACGCAGAATAGCGGGCATGCCATTGTTACCGACATGACGACGCACAAGACGACCGATATCAGCAAGATTCAGTACGTGCAGCTGGACAACGGAAACGCCCTGGTTTTCGCCAAGAATAGCGTGGAGGGGCAAGTTGCAAACTTGTATCACACTGCATTTGGTCGCGCTGCAGAGGCCGGGGGCCTGGATTACTGGTTTGACCTTGCCAGAGGCGGCGCTACTTTGAAGCAAATTGCCCAGGCGTTCGCGAGTTCTATGGAATTCGCGACAATGGCAGCAAAGACTGATGTAGCGTTCATCCAAGCTTTGTACCAAAACACGTTTAACCGCCCCGGCGAGGACGCTGGCGTCGCCTTCTGGCTGGATACGTTAGCACACGGCCAGACCCGTGCCGGCCTGATTGCGGATTTTGCAACCATTGCTATACAGAACATCCAACATACCGCGCCGAACCAGGAGGCGCAAGTGGTTGGCAATGTAAACGTAATCACAAACATCATCTGACAGGCGCTCTGGTGGAGCAATCAAAGGGGGCCTCAGCCCCCTTTTTCTTGTCTGTTTGCAGTCCCAAACTGCGCGACGACGCTTTGCTCGGGGAGGCAATGCGTGCGTTTCAGGCCGGGCAGCATGGCGACGCCCTGGTGATGCTTGAAGGCGTTTGTCGGCGCCATCCCAGCAAGCCGGAGCCCGCGATGCTGCGCGCCAAAATCATGCAGGATGCGCTTGCGCCCCTGGCATCGAGCGCCTGGTATGCAGCCTGGTACGTAGATCCTCAAGACCCGGTACTTCAGGACCAAATGCTTTCAGCGTGGTTGGCGGACGGTGCGCTTGGGAGCGTCGTCGAGCTTGGGCCCGTCTTCCTGCCGGGGCGTTGCCTGAGCGGAACCCAGGCCTCACTCGTCCACATTTTGAGCCAGACCCCGCGCACGCATGTGGGTGCCTGCTGGCGCTCTGGAGAGTTTGCCGAAGGCGTCATCTATCGCCTCAAGCATACGAATAGCAGCAAGCAGTCGGCGCGCGCCACGCTCACCCTGTGCAAGGACGAATTGGAGATTAGCTGCGACGTCCCCGCCAACGGCGAGCGCTTTCGCGTTGAGCTGCCAAGCCAGGGTGGGGTTTGGTCTCTGGCGTTTGCAGTGGAGGAGGGCACATCCAGCGCGCCTCAATTGATGCAGGGCTCGCCGCTGGTATTTCGTTCCAATCCGGGCATCGTGGACGCCAATTCGTCCGTTGCCAGTACCGCTAACACTCCCAATACCGTCAACATCGTCATCCCCGTGTACCAAGGCCGGCTCAGCGTGGAGGCCTGCTTGTCCAGCGTGCTGAGCAGCTTGCCCCATAACAAGACTGCTGCCAACGTCATCGTCATCAATGACCACAGCCCCGATGCGGTGCTGTCAGACTGGCTCAACGCCTTGGCTCTGGCGGGCCACATTAGCCTGATCAACAACCACCACAATCTGGGTTTCATCGAGGCCAGCAACCGCGGGCTGAGCCATGACCCGCAGCACGACGCTTTGCTGCTCAATGCCGACACCCTGGTCAGTGGCGACTGGCTCGACCAGCTGCACGCCGCCCTGTACAGCGCGAGCGATATTGCATCCGTCACGCCCTGGTCCAATAACGCAGAAATCAGCAGTTTCCCCGAGATCGCCACGCCCGCGCCAGAGCCCACCGTCAGCCAGTTGGTCCAGTTGCAACAAGTGGCCGCGCAGTTGCGCAAGCACGGCATGACCACCGATATTGAGATACCCAATTGCTGCGGCTTTGCCATGTTGATGCGCCGCAGCGTGCTCAAGCAGATTGGCATGCTCGACGGTGCCAGTTTTACCCGAGGCTACCTGGAAGAAGTTGACTGGTGCCTGCGGGCGCGCGCCGCGGGCTATCGCCATCTGCTGGCAAGCGGCGCCTTTGTGGCGCACGTGGGTTCGGCCTCGTTCCGTGCCGAAAAGCGGTTGCGTGTGCAGCAAAATCGGCAGGTGCTCGAATCACGTTACCCCGACTACTACCCCGAGTACGGACGATTCCTCAAAGCAGACCCCCTGAAGCCTGCGCGTGTGGCGCTCAAAAGTGCCCTGCAGCAGTGCGGCTCAAGCTGGTTGGCCCGGGCGCTTGCCCGGGGCGACGCGCATACAGCGGCAGTTCGCCCCGTGCCCGCAGCCCTGGCAGCCTCTTGCGTGCGCATAGCCGTGTGGCAGCACAGGCTTGGTGCAGCCGGCGCTGGCCGGGTACTCAAACTCGCGCGCCTGCTTGCCAGTGGGAGTGAGCGCAGGCCGCAAGTGCGCCTGTTGTTGGTCGGCGAGGCCAGTGAGGCGCTTTGGAAAACCGGTGTGGTTGACGTGGTTCCAGCGCTTGGCACGCAGCAACTCACACCGCTGCCAGACGCTGCGCTGCTTGGCCTGGGCGCTTGTGTGGTGGTCCTCACCGAGCACCCCAAGAGTGTTCCCACGGGCCTGCCCGTTGTGCTGCTCGACGCACAATTTGATCCGCAAACCTGGCTCACCCAATGGTTGCAGCAGCGTCGGCGCTCGCATCATAAGCAGCCCATCGAGGCATAGCCATGGCAAAACCCATACCCCAACGCTGGCACGGCGCGCTTGAGGGGCGGCACAAGGGCATGCTTTACGGCTGGTGCCTCGACACGCAAATGCCCGATGCCCGCGTGGTGCTCGAACTCTGCCTGAACGGCGAAGCCCTGAGTACCTTCACGGCCGATGTAGCGCGCAGCGACCTGGCGCCGCAGTTTGCCAAGGCCCTGCCGCCGCGCACGCCACACGATTGCTGCCACGGCTTTGTGGCTGAACTGGGCGCAGGTACTATCGACCCCGAAGCTGTGCTGACGGTGCGCGTTGCCAACACCGGGTGTTACCTCAGCGGCCGTCTGGATGCGCTTCAAACCCATACCCCGCCGGTAGCGGCAACAAGCAGAGTCTTTAGCGACGGTGGGCTGCGCCTGCTGGGTTGGGCCGCAGATGCACGCCAGGAGTCGCGCTTGCTCAGCGTTAGAGCTTTAGAGCATGACCAGCTTGTGGCGCAAAGCCTGGCCAATGAGCTCCACCCGTCACTCGCGCCCTTCCATATCGGCGCCCATGGGTTTAGCCTCGACCTGCCGCTCACCCTGGCTGACGGCAATGTCCATGCGGTTCGCGTTGTTGACGAAAACGGCACACCACTCAACGGCAGCCCGGTCACCGTCTGCTGCTACCTGGGCGGTACCAAAACCCTGCTGCCCCAAGACAATCAAGGCCTGCTTGGCGCGCTGATTGACAACTACGAACGCTACCTGCCCCGAAGCGTGGGCTGGCAGCACTACCGGCAATGGTCCGCCACCTATGAAGCGCCAGACCTGGCGCAAAACCCTGCACCCAGTGCCGCCAAAATTGGCATCATCGTCACCGGGCAAAGCACGCCGGCCGCCACCCAGCGCACGCTAGACAGCCTGCAGCAACAAAGCGGCGTGACCGTTCAGGTGTTTGCCGCAAGCGCCAAAGCAAAAACTGCGCAACCCTTTGCCAAGCTACTGCAAAGAGCGCTCGCCGCCAAGTGCGAATTTGTTGCGTGTGTGCGCGCTGGCGACACCTTGCCATGCCACGCGCTGAGCTACGCGCTGCAGGGCTTTGCCTTGCCACAGGCAGAGTTGGTGTACACCGACAGCGAGCTAAACGGCGTGCCATGGCTCAAGCCGGCCTGGAACCCAGAGTACGCCGCTGCTACCGACTACCCGCTCGAACTCATGCTGGTGCGCAGCAGTCTTGTGCTGGCTTGCGCTGCAGAGAGCCCTTTGCCGCCAGACCCGGCAAGCTGGGCCTGGCGCATGCTGGCTGCGCTTTGGCCACGCGCTGCGCAGGCCCTTGTGCACATACCGCGAGTCTTGTATCAATTTAACTCGCCGCTGGCTGCGCCAGAGCAGCAAGCCCGTTTTCAGGCGGCTCGCATGGCCCTGCAGGCGCGGGAGCCAGCAAGCGCTCTCACGCTCAGCCCTGCCATGCCTGCCTGCGAGCTGTTTGCGCCCCGGCGCCTGCAGCGCAGCCTGACAAAGCGTGACCAAAACAAAACAGTCAGCCTGATCATCCCGACCCGTGACCGCCTTGAACTGCTCAAGCGCTGCATCACCACCCTGAAGCAATTTACCGCCTGGCCCCATCTTGAAATTGTGGTGGTAGACAACGATTCAGTGCAGCCGCAAACCAAAACCTATTTGCGCCAACTCAGCAAGCAGGGCGTCAAGGTCTTGCACGTGCCCGGTGCGTTTAACTTTGCGCAACTCAACAACCTTGCCGTAGCGGCCGCCAGCGGCGAGATCGTGGGCCTGATCAACAACGACATCGAAGCTCTGCACGCTGGCTGGCTTGAAGAGATGGTGAGCCACTTGCTCAGCCCCGGCGTGGGCGCAGTGGGGGCCAAACTGCTCTGGCCCAACGGCATGGTGCAACACGGCGGCGTGCTGCTCGGAGTTGGCAATGTGGCCGGCCACTACGGCAACCGGCTGGCTGAGGCCGACTGGGGCAACCATGGGCGCAACCAGCTGGTGCAGCAGGTCAGCGCCGTAACGGCCGCTTGTTTGTTGATGCGCAAGCGCGACTACCTTGCCGCAGGTGGCATGGATGCAAGCGCCTTCCCCGTGGCCTTTAACGACGTTGATCTGTGCCTCAAACTAAAGGAACAGGGCAAGACCATTGTCTGGACGCCGCACGCCCGCCTGCTGCACGCAGAATCAGCCAGCCGTGGGCACGAAGACACGCCGCAAAAAAGCGCCCGCTCGCAGCGCGAGCTAAGCCAGTTGCGCCAGCGCTGGGGCGCCGCCTTGCTGCACGACCCGGCCTACCACCCCAGTCTCAACCTCGACGCTCATAGCCACGCCTTTGGTGGCCTTGCCCTGCCGCCGCGCAGCCGTGCACCCCGCCTGGCCGGGCTGATTTTTGAAACAAAATAAGACATGCTCACCAACCCATCGCAGCCTAACCCCGTGCCAGCACGCCAGTTGCTCCACGTTGGCTGTGGCAAAGCGGACCGAGACCGCCTGCCCGTGTATTTTCAGAACCCGCAGTGGCAAGAAATCAGGCTTGACATTGACCCCGCCGTCAGCCCCGACATCATCGGCAGCGTCACCGATCTGGGCATGGTTTGCGGCGCGAGCGTGGACGCCATTTGGTCTTCGCACAACCTGGAACACCTGAACTCTTTTGAAGTACCACAGGCACTTGCAGAGTTCAGGCGTGTCGTCAAACCCGACGGCTTTGTTTTGATCAGCCTGCCCGACCTGCGCGCCATTGCACGCCTTATTGCCGACGACCACCTGACCGAGCCCATGTACGACTCCGCGGCCGGCCCCATCAGCCCGCTGGATGTGTTGTTTGGGCATCAGGCCTCACTGGCTCAGGGTAACCATTACATGGCACACCGAACCGGCTTTACCGGGCGCACACTGGGGCAAGCCCTGCTGGACGCCGGTTTTGCCGAAGTGCGGGTTTATGAAGGCAAGCGCTGGGACCTCTGGGCTATTGGCACCATGCCAGAAACGCGCGCCGAAGTGTTTGATGAACTGAGCGAAGTCATGCAATGAACGTTCTCTTCATTCATCAAAATTTTCCTGGCCAGTTTGTGTACCTGGCCGCTGACCTGGCCAAAGACAAGCGCAATACGGTGGTGGCGCTTAGCATCTACAAGCTGCCGGCACCGGCCGGCGTGCGGGTATGCCACTACACCATGTTGCGCCCCGCCGCACCCGAGACCCACCCCCTGCTGCAAGACCAGGAAGCCAAGATTCTGCGTGCCGAGGCCTGTGCTGCGGCCGCCTTGCAACTCAAGCATGAAGGTTTTGTGCCCGACGTCATCGTGGCCCACCCGGGTTGGGGCGAGGCCCTGTTCATCAAAGACGTGTTTCCGCTGGCCCGGCTGGTGATTTACTGCGAGTATTACTACGCGCTTGAAGGCCAGGACGTCGGCTTTGACCCCGAGGTACCGCCATTGACCTTCAGGCAGCGCTGCCGCCTGCGCCTGAAAAACACCACCAACCTGCTGAGTATGGAAATTGCAGACGCTGCCTACTCACCCACCCACTGGCAAAAGAGCACCTACCCGGCCTGGGCACAAGAAAAAATTACCGTCGTTCACGACGGCATCAACACAGCGCGCCTCAAGCACAAGCCCCAGGCCAGCCTGATGATCCCCGCCAACGCAGACCATGGCGACGTCACCTTGCAAGCAGGTGACGAGGTACTGAGCTACGTGGCGCGCAACCTGGAGCCGGTGCGCGGCTTTCAGGTATTTATGCGCACCCTGCCTGAAGTGCTGCGCCGCCGCCCCAAGGCCCACGCCATTGTGGTAGGTGGCAATGAAGCTGGCTACGGCCACCATGCGCCCAAGGGCCTGAGCTGGAAAGACCACATGCTGGCTGAAGTAGGCCCGCAGCTCGACATGTCAAGGGTTCATTTTGTGGGGCAGCTGTCTTACGAGGCCTACCTGCAGGTGCTGCACGTGAGCCGCGTACACGCGTACTGGACCACACCGTTTGTTTTGTCGTGGTCGTTTCTGGAAGCGGCGCTCAGCGGCCTGCCCGTGGTGGCGTCTGACACCGCACCAGTGCAAGAATTTGCGTCGCGTGTAGGTGTAAATACCGTGGGGTTTTTTGATGTTGCGGGGTATAAAGATGCGCTGGTAGAGGCGCTGACCGTAAGCAAGATGCCAAGAAAGCCATTGATGCTGCGAGAAGTTAGCTTGCTGCAGTGTCTTGCCGCACAAAAGCGGTTGCTGCAGCCGAAGTAGCCTCTGAACTGCTTTAGAATCAAAAAAAGACCAATTGAAAGAGTCAAATGAGAGGAATTTGTGTCACAGGTGCCAACCCGCTAAACATTCAGTGCGTCGCTGATGTACTGCAGTCTGCCGGCATGAAGGCAGCCCAAGCCGCCAAGCGCGATGAACCTGTTGACATGGCTTTTTGGCACGAGCAGGTCATGGCCGCGGCGGCTGAAGAATTTGAAGGTCTGCAAGCCATTGGCAACCCGGGGCGGCTTTGGGAGCAAATGGCAAGCGACATTTTTGTTGCCAACATCAAGTCCAAGGTCTGGGGCTGGGCCGATACCCGCAGCACCTGGCTGCTTGACTTCTGGCTAGGGTTCGAGCCCCGGCTCAACTTCATTCTGGTGGCCACTTCGCCACAACAGGCGCTTGCCAATGCCATGGCCGCTGGGGGTGAAGCTGTTGTTGTTGACGAGGTCATGGCGCAGTGGCTGCTCTACCATCAGGAGTTGCTGCGTTTTTACCATCGCAACCCGCAGCGCAGCCTCTTGCTTGATGCGCAAGAGTGCGCCGATCAACCCCAGGCCCTGGTTGAGCGCTGCAACCAGCACTGGAAGCTCTCGCTGGCGCAAGAGGCAAGCGCCGCTTGCACGGCGGCACCGCAGGACGCCCTGGCGCTTTATCTGGCCAATCAGCTGTGCCGGGCCTACCCCGAAACTGACAGTTTGCAGCACGAACTTGCCGCCACCGTCATGCAGTTGGGCAGCATCAAGAAGCAGGCCGATGCGCCTGTGCAAACCCTGGACCAGACCCCCGATTCAACGCAAATCATCGCCAGCTACCGCGCCCTGCGCGACCGCTCTGCTGACTCGCAGCAATTGAAGACTGCACAAGAAGAACTGGCGGCGTTGGCTGAAGAAAGAGCAGCCTTGGCAAACAGCTTGCACGAGGCTCAGCAAGAATCACAAAGGCAACTGGCTGAGGTAGCGCAAAGTTTTGACGCACTAGCCAACGAGAAGAACCAGCTCGCCGCTGCCCGGGACGCTGAAGCGCACGGCAAAGCTCAAGCCCTAGCGCAACGCGATGCCGAAGCGGCTGCTAAAGCTGAAGCACTGGCTCAACGCGACGCCGAGGCCCATGCCAGGCAAGAGGCCATCGCCCAGCGCGACGCCGAAGTGCAAGCCACTGCCGCCATAGCTGAAGAAAAAGCAGCCCTGGCAAACAATCTCAAAGAGTCCACCCAAGAAAACGAACTCCTGCTCTTGCAACTGCATCAGGTGCAAGAAGAGCTTGAGCAATATTTTTTAAAGCACCAAGACGCGCAAAAGCGGCTTGACGAGGCGGAGCAAGAATCACAAAGGCGCCTGGCTGAGGCAGCGCAAAGTTTTGACGCGCTAGCCAACGAGAAGAACCAGCTCGCCGCTGCCCGGGACGCTGAAGCGCACGGCAA
>CAYHDD010000003.1:17874-21455 GCA_964355195.1 uncultured Rhodoferax sp.
TAGCCAACGAGAAGAACCAGCTCGCCGCTGCCCGGGACGCTGAAGCGCACGGCAAAGCTCAGGCGATAGCGCAACGTGACGCCGAAGCGGCTGCTAAAGCTCAAGCACTGGCGCAGCGCGACGCCGAAGCAAATGCAAAGGCTGAGGCGACAGCCCAACGTGACGCACTGGCCAACGAGAACAGTCAGCTAATTGCGGTTCGCGACGCACTCGCCAATGAGAAGAACCAGTTTGCCGCTGCTCGCGATGCGCTGAGCAAAGAAAAGGCTGAGCTTGCTCAGGCAAATGCTGCCCAGCTAAAAGAATCCACCCAAGAAAACGAACTCCTGCTCTTGCAACTGCACCAGGTGCAAGAAGAGCTTGAACACTACTTCTTGCAGCATCAAGACGCGCAGCAGCGCCTGAGTGGCGCAGAGCAGCGCTGGCAGCGCATGCTTCAAAGCAACCACGCTTATTGCGACTATCAATCAATCGAAATCCTGCCCTCTGAAGGCAGCACCGCCACCCATTGGCGCATCAAAGAGCTCAACGCGGTAGGCCGCAGCCTGCCGGAGCTTGAGTTTGAAACCACGGTTACAGACGGCGTTGCCAGTATTGCCCTGGGCGGCCAAACCCTGCCTGATCTGGGCACCAGAGACTGGGACTTGTTGCCAGCCCTTATCCCGTTCCTGGATCGCACGCTGGCAACTCCGGCTGCCCTGCAATTGCCAGAAGGCTTTAACCCGCAGGAGCTGCAAGACGGCCTGGCACAACTTGGCACGGTCATACAGCAATTACCGCCAACCCTGCGGTTTGACCAGGTCAAGCTCACGCGCGAGCAAGTCAACCCTGATTACGAACACCTCTGGCTGCGCTTTGAAAACCTGGCCTTTAACGGCAAGCGCTGGCCAGAGTT
Source organism: uncultured Rhodoferax sp. (assembly GCA_964355195.1). Taxonomy (GTDB): domain Bacteria; phylum Pseudomonadota; class Gammaproteobacteria; order Burkholderiales; family Burkholderiaceae_C; genus Rhodoferax. The sequence goes on from CAYHDD010000003.1 coordinate 18,770, forward strand.
CGAGTTCCGCCTCTCGTGCGCCAATGTGCGCCCCAAGCACTTTGGCATGTACCCCAAGCTTGAATTTCCGCAACACACGGGGCAGGCGCCCTTTGAGGCCTGGTTTGAAGAAGCCTATGACGACTTTGGCGCCAAGCTGGAGCTACGCTTTGCCTTGCCAGACGCCATGGACCTGGCCGTGTGGCAGCGCCTGTCTGAGAGCGACCACGCATTTATCTTTGCCCTGATCTCGCGCCTGCCAACTCTGTTTGACCGCCTGCAAAGTGCCGGCACCAATCTCAAACGCCCGTGGGCTGACTGGCTCACCATGGCCCAGGAGGTGCAGCGCATCCTGCTGCTGCGAACCGCCGCGCTGCCCCAAGCGAGCCCCGCAACCCCTCAGCCGGTGGCCAAAGTGGCGGCGCACCCAAGCCCTAAAGCCAAAACTCGCAAGACCAAGGCTGCGAGATGACTTTTGAAAAGAGAACAAGATGCAAATAGCCATTAACCTACCCAATGATTTTGTAGCGTTGCAAGCAGTAGCTGATATTCGCAAAGAAATCCAGGCCTCTTACGCGCTTTGGCTTTACCAATGCGAGCGGGTCACATTGGCTAAAGCTGCCGAGCTGGCTGGGGTCAGTCTGTACGACTTTATGGGCATTTGCAAAAGCAACGGTGTAGCGGTGATAGACATGACACGCCAAGAGCTAATTGACGAACTCTCAGGGTTTGCTCCAACATGATTCTGGTCGCTGACGCATCGGCGCTGCTTCAAGCCAAACGCATGGGCCTGGTCCCACGAGTAAAACCGCTGATTGACCTAATTGCCGCCAGCCCTGTTTACATTGGCAAGAACCTAATGCAGATCGTACTTGAGTTGGCAGGTGAGCCTGCTGAGCAAGGTTCCGCCAATAGCATATGAACACCATGTCACGCGAAGCTGAAATCTTGCAATTACTGCAAAACGTCTTTAGTCAAGAGCGCGGTAGGCTGGCGAGCCACCGTGTGGTGTTGTTTGGCTCCAGAGCCAGAGGCGACGCCAGACTGCGTTCTGACTTTGATGTTGCGGTGGTGGGCGCGACACCTTTGCCTCTAACTGACTTTTACGCCTTGGCTGACAAGATTGAAGAAATACCCACCCTCTACAAAATCGACTGGGTTGATTTGGCGCGCACAAGCGCCAAGTTTCGCCAATCGGCCTTCATGCACATAAAGTCATTTATGAAGCCTGACGCACTCTTGCCCGACTGCCACCAGTGGCACAAATTTTGGTTGCCGACTGCAATTGGGCAACAGGCTGTTGCCCAATTTGCGAAACAGCCTGTTTCGCAAATTCTGTCCATCCCCTGGGGCCACAACCTGGCCATTCTGACCAAGCGCAAACGGCACGAAGTCCAGCAAGAAACCGTTACCATGAAAACTAGCGCCATCGAATTCAGTGAATTCAAACGCCAGAAAGGCGCATCATGTTGACAGAACACGTTATTCGGCAGGCTGCCGAAAAAATTGCTGCGGTTGCGCATTCGCCGATCAAGGTCATCGTCTTCGGCTCGTATGCGCGCGGGCAGGCCAGAAACGATTCCGACCTCGATCTCATGATTGTCGAAGACGAAATTCCCGATCTGGCAAAGGAATACAACTGTATTCGAGATGCACTAGGCCACATCGAAACAGGCGTCGACCTGCTCATCTATTCGCTCAGAGAATTCGAACGACGTGCAAACTGGAGCAGTTCGCCGGTATTCGATGCCGTACGTCATGGAAAGGTGCTCTATGAACGCAGCACTTGACGTAGCCACCCGCCCCAGCCTGGCCCGGCGCGAAGCGAGCCCGGTGCAGCTTCTCAGGCAACTTGCCCCGCCGCAGACGCTGCTACACATTGGCGCCGGCACTGGCCAGGGCGACATGCACCAGTGGCACACATGGGATCTGGCCCAGGCGCTTGTGGTGGATGCCGACGCCGCCCGCCTTGGCTGGGCCGAAGCGCTGGCCGCCAGCAAACCCGGCTGGCAGGTGGTCAGCGCCATCGTGGCTGAGGCCGAAGGCAAAGTCACCTACCACCAGGCCAGCAACCCGGATGAAGACGGCCTTATCCCCGCCAAGCAACTGCGTGCTCTGTGGCCCAACCTGGACGCTGTGGGCAGAGAAAAACGCCAGGCCATAGCGCTGGACCAACTGCTGGCGCAAGCTGGCCTGGGCGAGCTGGCACACGGCCAAACCTGGCTGCTGCTCGACTGCCTGCCGGCCCTGCCCATCCTGAAAGGCGGGCGTACCACCATCGCCCAATGCAGCGTTATCTGGGTGCGCGCCACGCTGCAAGCCGTCGCCGGCATGGCCAACGGCGCCGCCCTGTCAGAAATTGAAGAATTTCTGCAGCCACTGGGCTTCAAGCGGGTCAACACCGCAGAGAGCCGTCAGCCCGCCATCGGCCACGCCCTCTTTGTGCGCGACTGGCAGGCCGCTTTGCAGCAACAAATCGGAACCCAAAACGAGCTTGCCGCTGCCCGCGACGCCGAAGCCGGGGCAAAGGCAGAAGCCATTGCGCAGCAAGACAGGCTGAGGCAACAGCGCTCGAAACTGATAGCCGACTATGACGAGTTAGCCAGGGCGAGAGACCAACTAGGCTTGGAGCGGGATGCAGAAGCTACTGCCAAGGCAGAAGCGCTGGCGCAGCGCGACGCACAAGCCGCAGCAAAAGACCAGGCAC
>CAYHDD010000004.1:0-20041 GCA_964355195.1 uncultured Rhodoferax sp.
CCCCCCAGCGCTCACGTCGCTCGTGGGGAGGGGGGGGGGGGGGAGACCCGACTGATGGAGGCCATTCTGGGTTGACCCGAGGCACACACGAGCTGACGCGCTCGAACCAAGCCGAGCCGGCTTCAGATCGAATTCACTGCGGCAAGGCGCGCACTTTTTGTTCCCAGAGCTGGATCAAACGCTTGCGCTCGGCGCTGCTGCCATACTTGGCATAGTCGTAGTCGATGAGTTTGATCTTGCGGATGTCGGGCACGCGCGCATCCGCTGGCGTGGCATTCTTCGAGGGGACCTGAAAGCCGCGCGCGGCAAAGGCAAACTGCTGCGCCTGCGGTGTCAGCGCCCATTCGTAAGATTTCCTGGCTGCGCCCGGGTGCGGCGCGCCCTTGATGATCGACATGGCACCGATCTCGGCCCCGGTGCCCTCGACCGGCGTCAGGGTCTCGGTCGGAAAACCCTGGCTACACGAATTGTGTCGTGCCGCTATTGACGACTTACTAAACGGTCGTTAAAGTGCGGCAATGATGCTTTCTTCCGTCCCGGCCTCAGCGCCTACCGGCACGCCAGGTGCGGCACTTGGCAGTGCGAATTCTGGCGCTTGCCCGGCCGCTTCGCGGCGCGACGAGATCCTGATGGTGGCGCGCGACCTCTTCTACCTGCGCGGCTTCGACGCGGCTTCGATGCGCGACGTGGCCAAGGGGATCCGTCTGACGCAGGCAGCGATCTACTATCACTTTACAAGCAAGGACGAGATCCTGTTTTCGCTGATCGACGCCTTCACCGGGCAACTGCACGATCTGCTACAGCAAACGCTGCACGAAACGGGCGACCCGATCGAGGATCTGCGGCGCACGGTGCGCGCGCACATTCTGCTGACGCGCACGCACTTTCGCGAGATCAAACTGGCGATCGAGGACAAGAAGCTGCTGGGCTCGCCCTACGCCGAGCGCGTGCGGCTCAACGAGTCGCGCATCTACGCCCTGTACCGCACGCGGATCGAGGAGCTCGTGGCGGCGGGCATTTGCCGGGATCTGAACCCGTCTGTGGTCGCGTTCCACACGCTGGCCGTGATCAATTTCATCTTCCAGTGGTACCGCCCGCAAGGGACGCTGCAACTGGAGGACATCACCGAACAAACGGTGGAACTCCTCTACCGTGGACTGCTTGCCGAAGCGCCGTCGGCAGCAAGACAAAGAAAGTAAACGGCGTCTCACCCTTCCAAAGCCCGAGGACTCAACCTATGAAACATCTTGCAAGCCGATTCAAAACGACAGCCGCGTGCATGGCGGTGGCGGCCACGCTGCTCACCGGGGCGGCGCAGGCAGCCGATCCGATCAAGATCGGCGCACCCTTCATTTTCAGCGGACCGGGCGCTTTCACCGGGGAATCCAGCAAGCTGGCGCTGGAGATGCTGGCCGAGGAGACCAACGCTGCCGGCGGCATCGGGGGCAGGCCCGTGCAGTTCATCTACTATGACACCGAGGGCAAGCCCGACGTGGCGGTGCGCGTCATCAATCGCCTGGTCAAGAGCGACCAGGTGCACGCCGTGCTTGGCCCCATCGCCAGTTGGGAGGTGGCCGCGGTGAAGCAGGTGCTGGAGAGCTCGGGCACGCCCACGCTGCTGCTGGCGTCGGCACGCGCGTTTGTCGACCCGCCATCCAGGTGCATCTTCAAGCTGCCCACCGACGACAAGATCGTCGTCGCCCGCCTGTACGAATACCTGCGCGCCGCCGCCATGACCCGGGTGGCGGTGGTGAGCGGGCAGGACGGCTACGGCGACGGCGGCCAGCGCGAACTACAGGCACAAGCCAAGGCCAATGGCATCGACATCGTGTTCGACGAGAAGTTTTCCATGGACGACACGGACCTGGCGCCGCTGCTGAACAAGATCAAGCGCGCCAACGCTCAGGTCGTCATCAACTGGTCTTCGTCGCGCGCACCGATCGTACTCACGAACGCCTACCGGCAGGTCGGTCTGACGCTGCCGCTGATCCACGGGCCCGGCGCGCTTTCGGAGGCCGTGCTCAAAGGCACGCTCGCGAACGGCGAGGGCATGATGTCGGCCGGACCCAAATTTGAAGCCGCCGAAGAGCTTGCCGCAACCGATCCGCAGCGCGCGCCACTGCTGCGTTTTCGTGAAGCCTACAAGAAAAAGAACAACAAGGACGCGAACCAGTTCGGCGGCGGCGCCTACGACGCGTACCAGATCCTCAAGGCAGCGCTGCAGAAGAGCGGCACCGACCCGGCCAAGCTGTGCAGCGCCATCGCCGAAACGCGCAACTATGTCGGCGTCGGCGGCGTGTACAACTACTCCGACACCGACCACGCCGGCCTGACCAAGGACGCCGTGGTGATCTACCGCGTCGAAGGCGGAAAGTGGAAGCTCGCGCGCTAGCCGCCCGTCGCCCCGGGAATTGGTGCCCATGCTCGCCGACCTGATCCAGGTGCTGATCGCCGCGGCCACCGCGGGCAGCATGTACGCCATGGTGGCGGTGGGCGTCACGCTGATTTACAGCGCCACGGGCATCATCAACTTCGCCCAGGGCGAGTTCGTCATGCTCAGCGGCATGACGATGGTGTCCCTGTATGGCCAGCGCGGCTGGCCGCTGGCGCTGGCGGTAGCTGCGGCCTTGCTGGTGGTCGTCGTCTATGGCGCCGTGCTGATGGCGATCACGACCCGCTTCGGGCGTGGCGCCTCGCTTATCAGCGTGCTCATCATCACCATCGGCACCTCGATCGCGACCTCTGGTTTTGCCGCGCGCGTCTGGGGCACCGACACGCACCGGTTCGCGCCGTTCTCGGGCGACACGCCGCTGTGGCTGCTGGGCGCATCCGTGACCCCGCAGGCGCTGTGGATCATCGGCGTGGTTGGCGCCTGCATCGCGCTGGTGGAGTGGTTCATGCGCCGCACATTGCTGGGCCGCGCCATGCGGGCCTGCGCGCTGGACAAGCAGGCGGCGATGATGATGGGCATCCCGGTGCGAAACACGGTGCTGCTGTCTTTCGTGCTCGCTGGCCTGCTCGGCGGCATCGGCGGCATCGTCGCCACGCCACTGACCACCATCGACTACAACAGCGGCATGCTGCTGGCAATCAAGGGGTTCTCGGCGGCGATGCTCGGCGGCATGGGCAACGTCAGCGGAGCCGTTCTGGGCGCGCTGCTGATCGCGCTGCTGGAGTCGGCGTCGGTGGCCTATGGTTCCAGCGCGCTCAAGGAACTGTCCACCTTCACCGTCGTCATTCTCGTGCTCCTGATGCTACCCCAGGGCCTGCTGGGCGGCCGCGTCGAAACCGGATTGCAGCATGAAGAGCACACCGCCAGCTAAGGACGATGCCCTCGAAGCGCGTCTGGGCGCGCATGTGGAGGCCTGCCGCTTCGAACAGATACCCGCGCCGGCCATCGCCGCGGCCAAGCGCAGCCTGATCGACACCTTGGGCGCGATGATCGCAGGACGCGCCGCCCCCGGCATTGACGTCATGATCGAGCTGGCGCGCGCCTGGGGCGGCAGCGCGCAGGCCAGGATCGTGGGCACCGGCCTGCGAGTGCCGGCGCCGCTGGCGGCCTGGTGCAACGGCGCGATGGCACGTGCGCTGGAGCTCGACGACTGCGTGGACTACCTGCCGATTCATCCGTCGGCAACGTCGGTGCCGGCCCTGCTCGCTGGCGCCGACGCGACCGGCGCAATCAGCGGTCGCGACTTTCTGTGCGCGCTGGCGCTGGCGCAGGACCTGAAGATTCGCTTCGGTCTGGCGGTTCAGCGCAACGCCATGCAAAGCGGGCGCAACAACCCTTTCAAGATCTATGCCGCCATCGCCGGCGTGGCCAATGCCTGGCGCCTGGGTGCCGGGCCAGCGCAGCACGCGCTGGGCATAGGCTCCTCCTATGCGGTGGGCGACGGCCAGTGTGCCATCGACGGCTCGATGGCGCTGCGCGCGCAGTATGGCAATGTGGCGCAGGGCGCACTGCAGGCGGTGCTGCTGGCGCAGCGCGGGTTCACTGGCCCGCGCTCCTTCCTCACCGGGCGCTACGGCTATTTCACCGCGTTTGAGCCTGAACACGACACCCAGGCCCTGCTCGACGGCCTGGGCCAGGAGTTTCACGGCGCCAGCATCAGCACCAAGCCCTACGCCTGCTGCCGCGCCACGCACGCCGCCATCGACCTGGCGCGCCAGTTGCGCGCGCAGCTCGGTGCTTCGCGTGCGGCGCTTCAGGGCATCGAGTCGCTGCAAATCCTCGTGAATCCGGAGATCGACGGCCTGGTCGGAGCGCCAGCGGCGCAGAAGATGCGCCCGGCCACCGGGCCGGCGGCCCAGTTCTCGCTGCACTTCACGGTCGCTTCGGCGCTCCTGAACGACGGCTTCGGTTTGCGCGACAGCCTGAGCGATGCGCTGCAGCAGGATGATCGCCTCGAACTGGCGCAGCGCATCGAGGTTGTCGCTGATGCGCAGCGGCGCACGCGCTCGGTGCTGGGGCGCACCGGCATGCGCGCTCGCCTGCAGGGCGGCGCAGTGATCGAACTGGAGTGCGAGCAGCCCAGCGGCAGCCCGCAGCATCCGGTCAGCCTGGAGGGCTTGCGCGCCAAGCTGTTGGACTGCATCGCGTTCTCCGGGCGCCCGATTGCGGCGGCAGCGGTGGACCGGCTGATGGAGCGCGTACAGGTACTGGAATCGGTACCCGACATGCGCTGCCTGCTGGAGGACTTTGCATGAGGGGAGCCCTGGCCATCCTGACTGGCACGGGCGCTGCCTGGAACGCGGCGCGCGTGCTCAGCGTGGCGGCCTGCATGCTGGCGCTGCCGTTTGTCTTCGGCCAAGGCTATTACCTGAACACACTGAACTTCGTCGCCGTATTCGCTCTGCCCGCGATCGGTCTGAGCCTGCTCAGCGGCCTGTGCGGCCAGCTGGCGATCTCGCACGGTGCGTTCTTTGCCATCGGCGCCTACGGTTCGGCCATACTGACGCTCAGGGTCGGCCTGAACCCGCTGCTGGCCACGCTGCTGACGCAGGGCGTCGTGCTCGTCGTCTCCGCCGCCATCGGCTCCCTGGTGCTGCGGCTGCGCGGGCACTACCTGGCCATTGCGACGCTGAGCTTTGCCATCATTGTCGAGGTGCTCATCAAGGAGTCGCCCTGGCTGACCGGAGGCCAGCAGGGCATGACCGGCATCCCGCCCTACCACCTGGGGTCGCTGCGGCTGGACAACGACAACGCCGTGTACTTCATCTATTGGCCGCTGACACTGCTGCTGCTCTGGTTCGCGCTGAACCTGGCGCAGTCGCGCTACGGCCGCATGCTGCGCGCGGTGCGCGAAGGCGAGCCGGTGGTGGACTCGCTGGGCATCAGCGCCGCGCGCCACAAGACGCTGATCTACATCGTGTCTTCGATCTTCGCCGGGCTCGGGGGCAGCATGTACGCGCACTTCGTGGCCTTTGTGACCCCTGCGACCGGCTCCATCATGTTCGCCATCGACATCATCATGGTGCTGGCCCTGGGCGGCTTCGACCGGCTCTGGGGCGCCCTGATCGGCGCGGCCCTGATCACCTTGCTGAACGAATACGCGCTGGGCTTTGCCGACTACAAGCGCATCATCCTGGGCCTGAGCCTGGTCGGCGTCATGCTGGTGTTTCCGCGCGGTCTGCTGCCGGGTCTGGTCGATCTTGGACTGCGCCTCATGCGCGGCAGGTTCAGATGATGCTTTCGGTGCACGCGGTGAGCAAACTTTTTGGCGGGCTGGCGGCCCTGCGCGAGGTGTCGTTCCAGGTCGCGCGCGGCGAGATCAAGGCGGTCATCGGCCCCAACGGAGCGGGCAAGACCACGATGTTTCACCTCATCACCGGCATCCTCAAGCCGAGTTCGGGGCGTATCGAGCTGGCGGACCGGTCGCTACAGGGCCTGTCGGCGGTGCAGATCGCGCGCCTGGGCGTGGCACGGACCTTTCAGCAACCGCAAATCTTCCGCAGTCTGACGGTGCTGGAAAACGTCATGCTCGGGGCCGACCGCCACGGCCGCAGCGGCCTGTTGGCGTGCGGCCTGGCCCTGCCGCGCACGCGCGCAGAGGAGGCGCGCCAGATCACTGCGGCGCGCGAACAACTCGCCTTCACCGGCCTGGCCGACAGCGCCGACCGTATCGCCAGCGACTTGCCGCTGGGCGAGCAGCGCTATGTCGAGATCACGCGAGCGCTGGCCACCGGCGCCTCGCTGCTGCTGCTGGACGAGCCCGCGGCTGGCCTGGACGAGACCGAGACCGAGAAGCTGCGCCAGCTGATCCTGCGCATCCGCGCGCGCGGCGTCACCGTGCTGCTGATCGAGCACCACATGAAGTTCGTTATGGGTATTGCCGACAGCGTGCTGGTGCTCAATTTCGGCGCCTGGCTGGCCGACGGCACGCCTGCGGCCATTCGGCAATCACAGCCGGTGATCGACGCCTACCTGGGGTCCAGCGAAGATGCTTGAAATCGAAAATCTGGCAGTCTCCTACGGCGGCATCGCCGCGCTGCGCGGCATGTCGCTGCGCGTGCAGGCCGGCGAGATCGTCGCGCTCATCGGCTCCAACGGCGCCGGAAAATCGACCCTGATCAAGGCGTTGGCCGGGCTGGTCGCGCCGAGCGCGGGCGACATGCGCCTGCTTGGCGTCTCGCTGCTGGGCCGCGCCGCGCATGAGCGCGCGCGCGCCGGCATCGCAGTGGTGCCGGAGAGCCGTCGGCTGTTCGCCAGCATGACCGTGCTGGACAACTTGCTGCTCGGAACCTACGCCCGCTCCGTCTGGGGCCGCACACCCGAGTGCGCCACCGACCTGGCCCAGGTGTTCGGGCTCTTTCCACGCCTGGGGGAGCGCCAGAACCAGCTGGCGCGCACCATGTCCGGCGGCGAGCAGCAGATGCTGGCCATCGGCCGCGCGCTCATGAGCCGGCCCCGGGTGATCCTGATGGACGAACCGTCGATCGGGCTGGCGCCGAAGATCGTGCGCGACATTTTCGAGGTGATCCGCAGCCTGCGCGACCAGGGCCGGACCATCCTCCTGGTCGAGCAAAATGCCGCAGCCAGTCTGCGCATTGCCGACCGCGCCTACGTGCTGGAGCGCGGTCGGGTGACGATTGAAGGCAAGGCAGCGGAGGTGTGGAACATGGAATCGGTGCGCGATCTTTATCTTGGCGGGGTGCAGGCATGAGGCCGCGCGTGGCGCTGGTCACGGGGGCCGGTGGCAGCATCGGGTCGAGCGTGGCGGCGGCCCTGGCCCGGGCCGGATTTGCTGTGGCGGTGAATGACATCGACGCGCCGGCGGCCGAGCGCACTGCGCAGGCCATCCTTGCCGCCGGTGGTAGCGCGAGCGCCTACCCGGCCGACGTGGGCAACTCGACCGCGGTGGACGCCATGGTGCAGGCGATCGAAGACGCCCTGGGTCCGCTGGGCGTGCTGGTCAACAACGCCGGCAATCCGGGCCGGTTCTCGCTGCTGGTGGACATGAGCGACGAGCTTTGGGCCAGCACGCTACAGGTGCACCTGAGCGGCGCCTTCTTTCTCGTGCGCGCCTGTGCGCGGCGCATGCTGCCGCGCGCATGGGGCCGCATCATCAACATCGCCTCACTCGCCGGCGAGCAGGGCACTATAGGCAGCGCTGAATACGGCGCCGCCAAGGCCGGACTCATCAACCTGACCAAGACAGCGGCGAAGGAGCTCGGGCCCTACGGCATCACGGTGAATGCAATCGCGCCAGGCATGGTGGCCACACCGGTGAACCTGGGTCTTCAAGCCAGGGGGAGCGGCTTCATCGATGCGGCGCTGCAGGGCATGCCCGTGCAGCGCCTGATCGAGCCGGGGGAAATCGGCGCGCTGGCGGCCTACCTCGCGAGCGACGGCGCCGCGGGCATCAACGGCAGCACGATTCCCATCGACGGCGGCGCCGGCGTGTCGCTGACCGCGGACCACTACATGCGCGCCAGCCTGGGCGCGCGCAGCGCCTTCCTGAAGGGGATTTGAGATGAGAGTACTGAGCGACATCACCCGCCTGGGCGCCAAGCGCTATGCGCAGCGCACGGCGCTCGTCTTCGGCGACGCGACCCTGAGCTACGTGCAGCTCGACGACCTGGCAAACCGCCTGGCCGCTCGCCTGGCACGCCAGGGCGTGGTCGCGGGTGACCGAGTGGCGCTGCTGGCGGAGAACTGCCTCGAATACCCGGTGGCCGTGTTCGCCGTGCTCAAGCTGGGTGCGATCCTGGTGCCGCTGAACTTTCGCTACCGCCCAGACGAGGTGTCCTATGTCCTGAACGACTCGACGCCACGCTGCATCCTGGTGGGGACAGGCTACGAAGCGCTGGCCGCCCAGGCTGCCGCCGCGCTCCACACGCCGGTGCCGCCGCTGCGGCTCGGAGCTGAGGTGCTGGCACCGTCCGAACCGGGCCAAACCTGCGCCGAGCCTGGCATCAGCGTGGACCCGGCCACGCCCGCCATGGTGATGTACACCAGCGGCACGACCGGATTCCCCAAGGGCGTGCTGTTCTCGCATGCATCCTATCTGGCCAACATCGTCGGCATCGCGCTGGCGGGAGATCTGAAGGAATCGGACCGGATGCTGGTATCCCTGCCGATGTTCCACAACGGCGGGCTCAACGGCCTGCTGACACCGGCGCTGACGTTTGGCGCGCAGGTCGTCATCGGCCCCAAGGGCTTTGACCCCGAAGCCGTTCTGGCCTGCGTTGCGCAGCACCGGATCACGGTCACCATGTGGGTGCCGACCATGCTGTCGATCCTGATCAACTCCGGCGCCCTGCCGCGCTTTGACGTTTCTTCGCTGAGCAAGATCTGGTATGGCTCGTCACCGATCACGCCCACCTTGTTGCAGCAGGTCCGCGACACGCTGCCGGCCGGCTTGTACCAGTTCTACGGCATGACCGAAATCGGCATGACGTCCGTGCTCAGGCCAGAGGACCACGCGCAGTGGGCGCACTGCACCGGTCGCGAGATGTTCAACGCCGACATGCGCATCGTCGACGACGCGTTTGCCGATGTCCCGGTCGGGGGCGTGGGCGAGATCATCTCGCGCCGCCAGCCGCTGGGAATGATCGGCTACATCAACAACGAGCAGGCAACCCGGGAGGCCTTTGTCGGCGACTGGATTCTCACCGGGGACCTGGCGCGCAACGAGGGTTCGGGTCTGTTCACCGTGGTCGATCGAAAAAAAGACATGCTGATTTCCGGCGCCGAGAATATCTACCCGAAAGAGATCGAGAACGTCATCGCCGGGCATGAAGCCGTGCAGGAGGTCGCCGTGTTTGCCATCCCGGACGCGCTCTATGGCGAGTCGGTGTGCGCCGCCGTGGTGCTCAGGCCAGCGGCGCAGTTGTCGCAGGCCGACGTCATTGCCTGGTGCGCGCAGCGGCTGGCCGGCTACAAGAAACCCAAACGCGTGCTGTTCGTCGACGCCCTGCCCAAGAACGCGGTGGGCAAGGTGATGAAGCATGTCCTGAAGGCGCCGTTCTGGCGCGATGAAAAAAGGAAGGTCTGAAGTGGTACACATCTCTTTGCAGGGCCGGGTGGCCATCGTCACCGGCGCTGGCGGCGACCTCGGGCGCGCCATCGCGCTGCGCCTGGCCCAGGCCGGGGCCAGCATCCTCGTGAATGACAGGGACCTGGAGCGTGCGCAGCAGACTTGCGCGCTCATCACGGCTGCCTCGGGCCGCGCCCTGGCCGACGCGGGCGATGTGACCGATTCGGTTGCCATTGCCGCCATGACCGAACGGGCGGTCCATGCCTTCAGCGGAATCGACATTCTGGTGAACAATGCCGGCGGCATTCGCGATGCGCTGCTGGGGAAGATGTCGGAACAAGACTGGGATCAGGTCTGCGACCTGAACCTGAAGGCGGCCTTTCTGTGCGCACGGGCAGCGCTGCCGCACCTGCGCGGCTCGGCCGCGGCTCGCATCGTCAACATCGCTTCCATGGCCTACCTGGGCAACGTCGGGCAGAGCAACTACGCGGCCGCCAAGGCCGGCCTGGTGGGCCTGACCCGCAGCCTGGGGCTGGAGCTGGCGCGCGAGCGCATCACGGTCAACTGCGTGGCCCCGGGCCTGATCGAGACGCCCAAGTCAGCGAGCCTGCCCGAAGCGGTGCGCGAGCGGCTGATCCGCACAACGCCGATGCGCTGCATGGGAAAGGTGGACGACATTTCCAATGCGGTGCTGTTCTTCAGTTCGGATCTGGCCGCCTTTGCCACCCGCCAGGTGCTGCACGTCAGCGGCGGCATGGAGGGCTTCTAGCATGACAACGCCTGCTGCCCAAGCCTTGCGACCGCTGCGCGAAGACCTGTTTTCGACCGATTCGCAGGGCCTGCCGGTGGCGCTACAGGGCACGCGCTGTGCGCAATGCGCACGCGTGTTCTTCCCCTCGCGCCAGCTCTGTAGCCACTGCTGGACCAGCGCGCGCATGCTGACGCACCGGCTGTGCGCACACGGCGTGGTGCATGCCAGCACGGTGGTGCATGTGCCTTCCGCCCTGGGCCACACTGCACCCTACGCCTATGGCTACGTTGACCTGAGCACCGACGCAACGCGCATCTTCGCGCCGTTCTCGGGCGCGCCGCTGCATGTCTTCGTGCCAGGCCTGAAGGTTCGCCTGGCCCTGGGCCAGATTCCCGCAGCGTCCCTGGCGGGCGTGCTGGGGTATTCGTTCACGCCAGACGAGCCGTACCGCCATGACTGAAGCCCCACGCCACGCCTACGTGTCGGGAGTGGGCATGACGCCGTTCGGTCGGCATCCGCAGCGCAGCCTGACCGATCTGGGCCGCCAGGCTTGCGTGGAGGCGCTGCTTGACGCCCAGGTGCCACCCGGCGCGATCCAAGCCGCCTATTGCGGCAGCGCGCTGGGAGCGCTGATACAGGGTGAGAGCGGCATCGGCCAAGCGGTGCTGTGGGAGCTCGGCATCCACGGCATCCCGGTGATCAACGTTGAGAACGCCTGCGCCTCGGGAGCGACCGCGCTGCACCTGGCCTGGCGCGACGTGGCCTGGGGCATCCACGATGTCGTGCTGGCCGTCGGCCTGGACAAGGGCGTGATGCCCAAGGGAGCGGTGCTCAAAGCCGGCACGAGCCAGCTGGAAACGCAGCTCGGCGATATCTTCCCGGGCCTGTTCGGGCTGATCGCCCAAAAGCACATGCAGACCTATGGCACCACGCGTGAGCAGATGGCGCAGGTGTCGGTCAAGAACCACTACAACGGCTCCCTCAATCCGCTGGCGCAGTTCAACAAGCAGGTGACGCTGGAGCAGGTGCTGGCGTCGCCGATGATCGCCGAGCCGCTGACGCTCTTCTCCTGCTGCCCGAGCAGCGACGGCGCGGGCGCGGCGGTGGTCTGCTCGGCCCACTGGCTGCGCGAGAACCGCGCGCGCGCGCTGCGCATCGCCGCTTCGGTGCTGACCTCCGGAGACTACGATCCAATGCGCGATCTGACCTTCTGGGACAGCGAGCGGCGCGCAGTCGAGCACGCCTACGCCAGCGCCGGACTCGGACCGCAAGATCTGGACCTGGTCGAAGTGCACGACGCCTTCACGATTTCGGAGATCATTCATTGCGAGGCGCTCGGGCTGTGCGCTAAAGGCACGGGCGGCGCCCTGGTGGCCAGCGGCGCCACGGCGCTTGACGGCCGCATTCCGGTGAACCCCAGCGGCGGCCTGCAGGCGCGCGGTCATCCCCCGGGTGCTTCAGGCCTGGCGCAAATCGTGGAGATCGCGCTGCAGTTGCGCGGCGAGGCGCAGGGTCGCCAGATTGCCGGTGCGCGCGTCGGACTGGCCCAGATCATGGGCGGCAGCAAGGGCAATGATGCCCAGGCCTGCTCGGTGCATATTCTGCTGCGCGACACCGCCGCCTGATGGCGTACGGATAGCAGCTCACCAGCGATCACTTCCACCGCCACGCCGGCCTTGTTGGCGGCCATGTTCTTGCCTCTGGGCGCGCAGCCCACGGCTTGCAGCACCAGGTCGTAAACCTGAGGTGGTGGCGCTGTGCCAAGCCCACGCAGGTGGCGCGCGCATTCAGTACACCTACGTCTTTACCAACCGTGGCGTCATACGCCTCAAAGTGCCGGTAGGTGACGGCGTGGGCCTGTGGCTAAGGCTAACCGACGCGTTGAACGATAGGGAGAAGCTGATTGATCATGCAAATTCAAATATGTTGATATTTGGATCAACCTTCACTGATGAATTGCAGCGTCATGATTTTTACTGGAATTTTCAAGACAACAAAATAAACGCTATTATTCAATAAAATATATTAAAATTTAACAAATAATAGGAGGGATTCGGGTTCGTCAAGTTCGCAGGCAACGCGCAAGTTGGAGCTGCGAAGCATCAAGTTCTGTCAGTACGTTTGGAGATCAGCCTTATGTCAGCCGCCATTGAAAAGTCCTTCTGTACCACGCGTGAGGCCGCCGGACTGTTGGGGGTGTCGGTTGGCACTGTTCAACTCTGGGCTGAAAGCGGTCTGTTGCAAGCCTGGAAAACTTCCGGTGGTCACCGCCGCGTGATGCGCGACTCAGTCGAGCGTTTGCTGCGCAGAGGGTCATCATCATCGGCGGTGCACAAGCCAGCGATGTTGTCAGAGACCAATCCTCGTCAACTTAGCGTGATGGTGGTTGAAGATGATCCGGACTTGCTGAGGCTGTATCAAATTCGTTTGTCGGATTGGTCGATGCGCCCGATCGTCACCTGTGTCGATAACGCCGTCGCAGCGCTCATGATGCTCGGACGGGGCGGCCCTGATTTGCTAATTAGCGACTTGCGCATGCCTGGCATGGACGGTTTCAGGATGTTGCGGGTCCTTGATCTGGCACCTGAAATGAAGCGCACCAGGATCGTTGTGGTTACGGGTCTGGACGCACAGGCCATTGTTGCTCAAGGAGGGTTGCCAGCGAGCATAGAGATATTGAGCAAGCCCATCCCATTTGATCGTCTGCTGGCCATGGCCACAGGCATCGTCAATCAAAGCAGTTTTCAAATGCCATGAGAACGCGCCATCTCGTTTTGTCGATTGAGGCCCTCCAGGTGGGCATGGTGCTGCGATCACGGCCCTATGCCAGCGCCTGGAGCAGTTGCTACAAGAACTCTCTGAGCTGTCGTTGCTGATGCAGCACGACGAGGTGTTTGTTGACGATAAAAGCCAGCTTCATAAAGACCAGGGCCGTCATCTGATTCAAGGCTATTTGACCGGTCGCCGCATGACAGCGTCTGCATTTTGGATGTGCCTTGGTGTCCACGCCAACACGTCGACAGTGGCAATGTTTTTTTAAAGCACTTAGGACTCTTCAATATGCAAGCTACTGCTTCTAACTACCGCCGCATTCTGTTTGTGCTTTGGCTGGCGGCCGCAGTCTTTGCTGGCATAACCTGGTGGCATGTAACCAGCTTGGTCAACGAAAGCCGAATCAAGGAAGTCGCTGCCGCCGATCGAGATCTGGCCAACCTCACCCGGGTCAGTCAGGAACACGCCAGTAGAACCTTTCGTTCTGCTGATCAGGTGATTCGTTTCATTCAGTCGCGTTATCTAGAAATAGGCAGCAAGCTGAATTTGACCGAACTCACCGAAAAAGGCGTGATTGATGCCGAGATCTTTCCGCAGGTGGGCATCATTGACGAGCGGGGAATTTATGCTCTGGCCAACCGACCCGTTGATGGAAAGATGGATCTCTCCGACCGCGAGCACTTCAAGGTACATGTGGCAGCTGACACCGGCGAGTTGTTTGTATCCAAACCGGTGCTGGGGCGCTCGACCGGCAAGTGGTCAATTCAACTCACCCGACGCATCACACGGCCCGATGGCGCCTTCGCCGGGGTGGTAGTGGTGTCTATAGCTGCTGACTATTTCACCCGCTTTTATGGGGAACTTAAGTTGGGTAACCAGGGCGTGGTGGCGCTCTACGGTCTTGATGGAATTGCCCGAGCGCGCAAAATGGGCGACAAAGATGAGTTTGGCACCGATGCCAGCCGATCCACCATGTTTGACCGTATTGCGCACGGCGAGCTCGAAGGTGGCTACACCAGCCGATCGGTTGTCGACGGCATTGAGCGGCTTTACCACTATCGCAAAATTCCTGGTTACGCGTTAGTGGTGATGGACGGCATTGATACCGAAACCTTGTTGACCCACCACAACCGCGCCAAAGATGCCTTGTGGTTGCAGGCCACCATCGTCAGTTTTCTGATTCTGGCGCTTGCGGGCGCCCTCACACGATACCTGTACCAATTGCGCCGCGAGATAAGCCTGCGTCAAGACGCGCAGCGCGAGATTGAAGAGCGCAACGATCAACTCAACGCCATTTTTGAATTGAGTCCAGATGGTTTTGTGTCGTTTGACGCGCAACGACGTGTCAAATACATCAGCCCGGCTTTTACCCAATTGACCGGACAGGGAAGCGAGCAGGTCGAGGGGCTTGATGAGCGCGACTTTTCAGCCTGGCTCGCCCAACGCTGCGTCACTGGCATGCCCTTTGTCGGGATTGCAGCATTGCGCGCCCAGGTGACTGGGGGCAAGCCCGACAAGCGTGAACTGATTGAGGTGAGTACGGTTGCCAAGCGTGTGTTGCAAGTGGGCTTGCGCTGCAGCACATCGAGCCTGGTATCGCAAATTTTGTACTTGCGCGATGTCACGATCGAGACTGAAGTTGATCACATGAAGAGCGAGTTTCTGGCCACTGCGGCACACGAACTGCGTACCCCCATGGCGAGTATTCTGGGGTTTTCTGAAATTTTGCTCAACGATCAATTTGATGTCGCCACCCAGCGCGAATTTCTCGACACGATCCACACCCAGTCCAAATTGATGGCCTCCATCTTGAATGAATTGCTGGATCTGGCCCGTATTGAAGCACGCCGTGACAAAGACTTCCGCTACACCCAGGTCGATCTGCAAAAGCTGCTCGCTGACCTGGTGAAAGGCTACCAGCTACCCGCCGGGCGCGAGTCCCCCGAGCTTGAATTGCCGGCGCAACATTTGTTTTTGATGGCCGACGCCGGCAAGTTGCGTCAGGCCTTGCTCAATGTCATTTCAAATGCCTACAAGTACTCCCCCGGGGGCGGGGTCGTGCGCATCAGGGCCTGGATCCGCGAGGAAAAAGGTCTGGCGCCGGGCGTGTGTATTGAGATTAGTGACCATGGTATTGGTATGACCCCGGACCAGCTGAAGCGGGTGTGCGAGCGCTTCTATCGCGCCGACACTTCCGGCAAGATTCTGGGTACCGGTCTGGGCATGAGCATCGTCAGGGAAATTATTGAACTGCACCGCGGCCAGATTACCCTGACAAGCATCGCGGGTCAGGAGACCTGTGTGCGCCTGTGTCTGCCGGTTTATTCGACCCTTCAAGATGGCGTCACGTCATCGGGGTCGAGCAGTCGCGTTGGTGATACCCGCCCGATGGACTTCAGCTGACTCTTATGCGACCGGCTCAAGCATTCGAAAAGGCTAATCAACTAGCCGGCGGCTTCGGCAGTGTTTGCAGCATTTGCCCGACAACGCCATCAAGTTCACAGCCAAAGGGGGTTACTTGATGGCGAGTGCAGCACATTTTGGTTTGAATTAGCTTCGCGAGACGCAGCATGAACAGTACGATAAGTTTTTTTGAACGCCTCACTCTGGCCGCCAAACTTCGTTGCGGCATTGGCGCGTTGCTGGTGCTCATATTGATGGTTGGGGTGCAGGCTATTTACAGTTCACGCCAGCAGGCCGAGCAGGTGCGCCGCATGTATGAGCTTGAATTTCTCGGTGTGTCTGACATCAAGGAAACCAGAATCGATATGCTGGGTGTGGGCCGGGCCCTGCGTCAAATCCTGCTGGCGCCCAACGCCAGCGAACGAGCCAAGGCGAAAAATGAACTGGAGTCGGCCCGTCAATCTCTGTTGGCCAACCTGGAGGACAGCAAACCGCACTTTGTTAGAGCCGAGGACCAACGCATGTTGGTCGCTACACAGGTGTCGGTGGCCCACTACCTGCAAAGCGTCAATGAAATTGTCAATCAGGTCAGTGATCACGACCACTTTCAGAACGACGCAGCGACCAAGCTGATGTTCGCTGCGCACAACGTGCTTGTGTTCGAAGAGACCTCCCGGTTGATCGCCGGGTTGGTTAAAGGCAAGGAGGCCGCTGCCCTGCAAGCCTGGAAAGGTGCACAAGTTTTTGCAGACTCTTCTGAGCAAGTGAGCATGGCGCTTTCTTTGGTGGGGCTGCTTGCGGGCCTGGGTGCTGGCTTGCTGCTCGCTGTTTCGGTGCGTCGCCCGATCGATCGTTTGCGTGCCAGCGTAGACAGCCTCGCACTGGGCCGACTTGGTGAAACAGTGCCGCATGCCGACTTTGAGAATGAACTTGGGACCATGGCGCGCTCGATCATGGTGCTGCAAAAAGCGGCGCGGGATGTGGAAACCCTGCGCTGGGTGAAAGCCAGCGCAGCCGATGTACTTACCAGTGTTTTGCGCATTGATGATGAAAAGGAGTTTGCAGAGGCCCTGATGGCACAAATCATCCCCTTGCTGCGTGCCCAAACCGGCTTGCTTTATGTCTGGCACATCAAGCAACAAAACTATGGTTTTGCAGGGGCTTCTGGTGTGACAAGTTTGGAGGATGTGCCGCCCACCTTTGCCATGGGCGAAGGTCTGGTTGGCTTGTGTGCCCGTCAGGCGCAACCCATGCGTTTGAGTGACGTCGCACAGGGGCAATTGCGCGTGACATCCGGTTTGATTGATACCCAACCGCGCAGCGTGTTGATTGTTCCGGTGATCAGCGTCGGTACCGGAGCGGTGCTGGCGGTGCTGGAGTTGTGCAGCGTCGGTGAATTTGATCCTCGCCATCAAGCCATGATTGATGAACTGCTGCCCTTGGTGGCGCTTAATCTGGAGATACTGGATCGCAACCGGGTCACGCGAGACCTGCTGACGCAAACGCAGGCGCAGACGCATAAGTTACAACAGTCCGAAGAAGAGCTCACGGCGCAGCAAGAAGAACTGCGCAGCCAGGCGACAGAATTACAAAAGCAGTTTCAGGTGGCGCAAGCCGCCACTGCCCAGGCGGAAGAGGCCACCCGCGCCAAGAGTGAATTTTTGGCCAACATGAGCCACGAAATTCGCACACCGATGAATGCGGTGATCGGTCTGTCGCACCTGGCGCTCAAGACCCGGCTTGACGACACGCAGCGCGACTACGTGCAGAAAATTCATTCCGAGGGCAAAGCGCTGCTGGGCATCATCAACGACATTCTGGATTACTCCAAAATCGAAGCCGACAAGATGACGCTGGAGTCTGCGCCGTTCTGGCTTGACAACGTGCTCGACAGTGTGAGCACCCTGGTGGCACTAAAGGCGCGTGAAAAGAATGTTGAATATTTGGTGCACGTGCAGCCTGATGTGCCGCAGTCCCTGTTGGGAGACGCCACACGATTCAAACAAATTCTCACCAACCTGATCAGTAACGCCATCAAATTCACTGAGCGTGGCCAGGTTAAGGTGAGTGTTGCGGTGGCGCAGTGTCAGAGTGGGCAACCTGGGGCGGCACAACCGACCGGCAGAGTGCAATTGCGGGTGAGTGTGGAAGACACCGGCATTGGGTTGAGTGCGGCGCAAGTCAGCGGGCTGTTCACCTCTTTCAATCAGGCGGACAGTTCCACTACCCGTCGCTATGGCGGTACCGGCCTTGGCTTGGCTATTACCAAGCGCTTTGTCGAGTTGATGGGGGGCGAGATTGGTGTGACGTCCGCACCGGGCGTGGGCAGCACCTTCAGTATGACGGTCTGGCTTGATCAATCAGCGCAACAACCCCGCCATGGTTTGCCCAAGTGGACCGAGCGCAGCATTCGGGTGCTGGTGGTAGATGACAACGAATCAGCGCGTCAGATTTTGACTGAGCAACTCATTAGCTTGGGGCTGCGTGCGGATGCTGCCAATGGGGCCCTACAGGGTTTTGAGGCCTTGCGTGGCGCCGACCTGACTGACCCCTATGAGTTGGTGCTGATGGACTGGCAGATGCCCGGCATCGATGGTGTCGAGGCAACCCGCCGAATAGCACAAGACGCGTCGTTGGCGCATCACCCCACGGTGGTGATGGTCACCGCCTTTGGTGCCGACGAAGCACGCTCTGAGGGTTCAGAGGCCGGCGCCATTGCGTTTTTGGACAAGCCGGTGAGCCAGTCGCGCCTGTGGGACACCCTTGCAAGCATCATCCGCCCTGAAGCCCCTGCCTTGAGTGCGGGCACTTTGCAGGGTGTCAACACAGGCACACTCAAGGGCCTGGCGGTTCTGCTGGTCGAAGACAACGAGATCAACCAGCAAATTGCCCGCGAACTGATGGAGTCTTTTGGGGTACAAGTCACGCTCGCCGCCAACGGGCAGGAAGCGCTTGACCTGTTGTACGCTGCTGCCGAACCCCTGCCATTTAGTCTGGTGCTCATGGACTTGCAGATGCCCGTCATGGATGGTCATCAGGCGACGCTGGTTTTGCGCCAACAGCGTCGATTTACCGAACTACCCATCGTCGCCCTGACCGCTCACGCCAGCGCGCACGAGGCCGCGCGTTGTCTGTCTGAAGGCATGAACGCTCACCTTTCCAAACCGATCGACCCGGACGACCTGTTTGCCTGCCTGAAGCAATGGGGCAAGCCGGTGGTGGCAATTCAAGCTTCTGAAGCTGAGAAAACAGCTTCGACCGCGCTGACCTCTGATCCCTCTGTTGCCCTGCATGGGGTTGATCCGAATTTGCTCGGGTCAATGACTATTCCCGGCATTGACGTGGCGCGTGGCCTGATGTTGTGTGCCGGCAATCAGGCCCTGTACACCGATTTGCTGGGCAAGTTTTTGGTCAGCATCTGCGCATTGCCCGATGAGTTGAACGCAGCGCTTGCCGCTGGCCACTGGAGGCGTGCTGAGCGACTGGTGCACAGTCTCAGAGGGGTGGCTGGCAACGTCGGTGCCACGCACTGCACTACCCTGAGCGCCAATCTGGAAAGACTGTTGAGCGAGGTCGTTGCTCCGGGCGCTGGCCGGCTCGATTCGCCGGCACAATTGCTATCACTGTTGCAGCATCTGTCGCAATTGCAGTATGCCTTGCAGCATGTTTTTCCATCCATAAGCACGGGGTCTCAAGCCAGCCAGGCACCCGACCCGGTGCAACTGCGCCAAGGCTGCCTGGAGCTGGCCGACTTGCTTCGCGCCAACAGCATCGACGCTGGACCATATCTGCAGACTCAAGCTGCGCTATTTCATGCGGGTTTAGGGCAATCCTTTGCCGCATTGCAGGTGCAAGTGCAAGGTTTTGATTTTTCAGAGGCGCTCGATACCTTGAAACAAGCAGCAACTGCCGCACAGATTGATTTGACTTAGAAGGCAACTCATGGATTTGTTCCAGGCTGTCAAGCCCACCGTTCTGATCGTTGACGATTCTCCTGCCAACCTGACCCTGTTGGGTGGTTTGCTGCACGAGACGTATACCGTCAAGGCGGTCAATCATGGCGCCAAGGCCCTGAGGGCAGCCAGTGAGGATCCTCCGGACTTGATACTGCTCGACATCATGATGCCCGACATCAGCGGCTATGAGGTTTGTCGTCATCTTAAAAATAATCCGGACACCAAACACATCCCGGTGATTTTTTTGACCAGCAAGACCGAGATCGAAAGCGAAGAAATGGGTATGTCGATGGGTGCGGTGGACTACATCACTCGCCCGATTCACCCCGAGATTTTGCTGTCACGGGTGCGGGCACATTGTCTGGATGCTTCGCGCGCCCGTACCATGCGCGTCAACAATGAGTATTTGGAGTATGAGGTTGCCAAACGCTCCCGGGAGTTGGCTGCGTTGCAGCAAGTCACTATTTTGGCGATGGCTTCCCTGGCCGAAGTGCGTGACCAGGACACCGGCAATCACCTGCGCCGCACCCAGAACTACATTCGTGCGCTCGGACGGCAGCTGCGCAACCACCCCCGGTTTGCCAGCTACCTGAGCGACGCCGTGATCGACGTGCTGTTTCAATGTGCGCCACTGCACGACATTGGCAAGGTCGGCATACCTGACCGGATCTTGCTCAAGC
>CAYHDD010000005.1:0-19692 GCA_964355195.1 uncultured Rhodoferax sp.
CCTTCTGATCAAGTAGGCGCAACCGCGCCCTCCAGCAAAGGCACCAGCGCCTCAACCAGGCGGACCGTCGCACCCTGGTGGCTGCTGGCAAAGGCCTTGGCCTTCTGACGCACGCCCTGCAGGCGCTGTTGATCCTGGGTCAGCGCCAGGGCAGCCTGCAAAGCCTCGCGCAGATTGTCCGCACGCTGCGCGGCGCCCACCGCCAGGGCCAGTTCGGCCGCCTCCGCAAAGTTGAACGTATGCGGCCCCATCACCAGCGGACAGGCACAGGCAGCGGCCTCGATCAGGTTTTGTCCGCCAAACCGCTCAAAACTCCCGCCCAGCAGGGCTACATCGGCCAGGGCGTAGTAAAGCGCCATCTCACCGAGCGAGTCACCCAGCCAGATCGTGGTCCGCCCAGACGCAGCAGCCTGCGGCGGAGCGTCTGGCCAGTGGCTGCGCCGCGCCACGGCAAAGCCCTGCTGTTCAACCAGGATCGCTACCTCGTCGAAGCGCTGCGGATGGCGCGGCACGACCAACCACTGCACAGCCAGCAAGGGGTCGGATGGCTTTAGCGCGGCCAGGATTTGAAGCAACGCGGCCTCCTCGCCATCGCGCGAACTGGCCAGCAAAAGGATGGGACGCTGCACCCCGGCGTGCCAGCGGCATCCCTGCTGTAGCTGCGCGCTGTCTGGCGTGGCGTCAAACTTGAGGTTGCCAAGAACACCCTGCACGCTGGCCCCGAGCGAGTTCAGACGTTGCGCGTCATCCTCTGTTTGCGCCCAAACCGCGCGCAGCCTGCGGTAAGCCGGACGCGCCAGCCAGCTCAGGCGCTGGCTGCGGGCTTGTGTCTTCTCGCTCATGCGGGCGTTGGCCAGCACCAGCGGCACGCCCGCCTTCTCGCAGCCCAGCGCCAGGTTGGGCCAGATCTCGGTCTCCATCAGAACGCCGATGTGGGGTTTGAAATGATGCAGGAAGCGTGCTACGGCGGCGGGCGTGTCCCAGGGCTGCCAGGTCTGCCGGTCTCCGGGCAGCAAAAGTTTCTTGCCCTCGGCACGCCCCGTGGCCGTACCGTGCGTCAGCAACAAGCGCATGCCCGGAAAGCGCTGGCGCAAGGCCGCCACCAGCACCGCCGCTGCCCGTGTTTCGCCGAGTGACACGGCATGGATCCAAACCGGCTTTCCGGGATGCGCGTCAGGCTCGCCTGCATAGTCACCAAAGCGCTCTTCCAGCGCCTCCAGATAGACCGGCTCCTGGCGGCCACGACGCGCCAGCTTGAGGCGCAACAGGGGCTGTAGCAAGAGCATCAGAAGACTGAACAGGCGCAGCGTCATGGTGGGCCCCGGTCGGCTTGACTGACGCTCTGCCAGGCCTGCCAGACCGCCTCCGGCGAGGGCGTTGGCAGCGCAAACACGCTGCACTGGCGCTGCGACCCTTGCGGACCGGTGCGCCAGGCGCTGTCAAAGTTGTAAATCTGCACGTGCGGCAAATCGAGCGCCACGGCGATGTGGCTCAGGCCGCTGTCAACGCCGATGACGCCGACGCAGGCAGCAAGTGCGTCAGTCAGCTCATCGAGTGCCAGGCGCGGCCAGATATCGGCCTGCGCCAGCCCCTGCGCGATCTGCCCTGCGACTTCCCGTTCGGCCTCATTGCCATGCGGCAAGACGATGTCATAGCCCTGTTCGTTGAGCGCGCGCCCCAGTACCTGCCAGTGCGCCAGCGGCCACTGTTTGTCAGCGCGTGATGTGCCATGCACCAACGCTACCTTTGGTCTTCCAGCGCGTGGCGCAGGGTTGACGACCGACGGCGCTTGAGGCTGTGGCGCCGCCCGCAGGCCATAGATTTCAGATGACGGCAGCCGGTAGCCGAAGACGCGCGCACACAGCTGGCGCGAGCGCGCCACTGCATGCACGTCCGGCCCCATCGCAAAACTGACGTCGGCGACCCAGCGCGCCGGCGCCTCGAAGCTCGACCCCGTGGTCGCACCCGCCAAACCGTAACGTTGACCTTGCGGGGTCAGGCGCGTCAACCAGGAAATCAGCGCCGACTTGCTCAGACCCTGCAAGTCAATCACGGCGTCGTATCGTTCGGCCTGCAAACTCGCCTTGAAAGCCTCGCAAGCGCGCCGTGTGGCGAGCGAAAAGGGCGACTTGCGCCAGCTTCTGAGCTCGCATTCAATGACCCGGTTGACGCCCCCGCAACGGCGCACCAAGGGCGCAAAGGCGCGTTCCACAACCCAGTCGATCTGCGCTTGCGGCACGGCACGAAGCAGGTCCTGCGCGGCCGGCATGGCGTGCACGACATCGCCAAGCGAAGAGAGCTTGACGATCAAGATCTTCATGCGTGGACTGTTGCAGCGCCTAGACTCAATGCGCGGCGTCGTCCAACTTGGCGCCCGGCTTGACCGTGCGAAGCAGCGCCAGCATTTCGCCTTCGATGCGCTGCAAGGCAGCACTGGTGTGCCCCTCAAAGCGCAGCACGAGGACTGGCGTCGTGTTGGAAGCGCGAATCAGGCCAAAGCCGTCGGGCCAATCGACGCGCAGGCCGTCGATGGCGTTGACCACCGCCGGTGACGGGAAGTTGGCCACCGCCAGCAATTGTTCCACCAGGGCATGCGGCTCGCCCTCGGCGCATTTCACGTTCAGTTCGGGCGTCGAAAAGCTGCTCGGCAAGGCGTCCAGCACGGCGTTGCCATCGGGGCTATGGCTCAGGATTTCAAGCAAACGGCAGCCGGCGTAGGTGCCGTCGTCAAAGCCGAACCAGCGTTCCTTGAAGAAGATGTGTCCACTCATCTCGCCCCCCAGCGGTGAGTTGATTTCTTTCATCTTGGCCTTGATCAGCGAGTGTCCGGTCTTGTAGATCAGCGGCACGCCGCCTGCGGCCTCAATCGCCGGCGCGAGCCGCTGCGAGCACTTGACGTCAAACAGAATGGTGCCGCCCGGCACCCGGCTCAGCACGTCCTGTGCGAACAGCATCAGCTGCCGATCCGGATAGATGTTGTTGCCGCCACGCGTGACGATGCCCAGGCGGTCGCCGTCGCCATCAAAAGCCAGTCCGATCTCGGCGTCACCGGTCTTCAGCGCGGCAATCAGGTCGCGCAGGTTCTCGGGCTTGCTCGGGTCCGGGTGGTGGTTCGGAAAATTGCCGTCCACCTCGCTGTAGAGCTCGGTCACCTCGCAACCCACCGCGCGCAGGATAGCCGGCGCTGTGGCACCGGCAACGCCATTGCCACAGTCCACGACGATCTTGATGCGGCGATCGAGCTTGATGTCGCTGACGATGCGCGTGCGGTATGCCTCATAAACATCCACTTCGCGCTGGCGACCACCTCCTTGCAGCGACCAGGATTCACTTTCCATCATCTGGCGCAAGGCCTGAATCTCCTCACCGTAAATGGCACGCCCATTGAGCACCATCTTGAAGCCGTTGTAGTCTTTCGGGTTGTGGCTGCCGGTCACCTGAATACCACTGCGGCACAGGGTATTGGCAGCAAAGTAGAGCATCGGCGTCGTCACCATGCCGACGTCGATCACCTCGACACCGGCGGCCACCAGACCGCGCTGCAGTGCTGCACTCAGCGCCTCGCCGCTCAAGCGACCATCACGGCCCACGGCCACACTCAACTCACCCTCGATCCGTGCCTGGGTGCCAAAAGCGAGCCCCAAGCCCTCGGCCATGGCCTCGTTGATGGTGCTCGGCACGATGCCACGAATGTCATAGGCCTTGAAGATGGAAGCGGGGAGCTGCATGGCTGAATTCCAGTAAAGTGGGTGGAGCGTTTTGCGCTGTCGATTGTAGGTTGCCGCCCGTCGCAGGCGCATGTCCGAAAACGGCCAGCAACAGCGGTCTGAAGTGATCAGCCACGCGTATCATGCCTGCCATGACACAGACCGCAAGCGAGTTTCGGGACGACAACCACTACCTGGCCCTCCAAGCCAGGGATGCGCGTTTTGACGGCCTCTTTTTCACAGGCGTCACCTCGACCGGAATCTACTGCCGACCGGTCTGCCGCGTGCGCCTGCCCAAGCGCGAAAATTGCCGCTTCTTTAACCAGGCCGCGCAAGCCGAGCGCGCCGGCTTTCGGCCCTGTCTGCGCTGCCGCCCGGAACTGGCACCGCGCCGACCCGGCTACGCCCAGGCTGACCCCGCCAAAGTCTGGTCCACACAGGACGCCTCCAGCATTCTGGCGCTACAGGCGGCAGAACTGATCGACGCGCCCGAGAACAGCGGGCACGCCGCGCTCGGCATTGCCCAGCTGGCGCGCCGCCTGGGCGTCAGCGACCGCCATTTGCGCCGCATTTTCGAGGCTCACTTCGGCGTCTCGCCATTGCAATACCTTCAAACCAGGCGCTTGCTGTGTGCCAAACAACTGCTCACCGACACGCTGCTACCGATCAAACAGGTGGCCACGCTGAGCGGTTTCGCCAGCCTGCGGCGCTTCAACGCCGCCTTTGTCCAGCACTACGCGCTCCAGCCCGGCCAGTTGCGTGCCGGCACGCGCAGCGGCGTTGTTGCGCGATCAAGCAGTCTGCTGGTCAAACTGGCCTACCGCCCCCCCTATGACGTGATTGCCTTGCTGCGCTTCTTTGCACTGCGCCAGATCAATGGCGTAGAAGACATCGATCTGGCGGCCAAACGTCCACGTCTGAGCCGAACCCTGGCGCTTGAGCTCGACGGCAAGCGACATGGTGGCTGGTTCAGCGCCTCTTTCGACAGCACGGTGCAGCGCGTTGAGTTGCGCGTCAGCGACTCCCTGCTGGAAGTCCTGCCCTGGTTGATGGCCAGAGTGCGGTCCCTGCTCGACCTGGACGCCGACCCGCAAGCCATCAACTCGCGCCTGCACGCCAGTTTTCCGCACGGCGACGGACTGCGTCTGCCGGGTTGCATCGACGGTTTCGAGCTCGCTGTGCGTGCCGTGCTGGGCCAGCAAATCACCATCGCTGGCGCGCGCACGCTGGCACAGCGCCTGGTTGAGCGCTTTGGTGAGCCTCTGGAAACGCCCTTGCCTGGCTTGAACCGGCTGTTCCCAAGCGCCACCACCTTGGCCAACGCCAGCGGCGATGCTCTCGGTCAGCTCGGCATCGTCAAACAAAGGCAGTTGGCGATCCGTGCGCTGGCCAACGCGGTACTGGAGCAGCGCCTGCAGTTGTACGCTGGCGCCGACGTTGCGGCGACCATGGCGACGCTGAAAACCCTGCCCGGCATTGGCGACTGGACCGCCCAGTACATCGCCATGCGTGCACTACACTGGCCCGATGCCTTTCCCGCTGGCGACATCGCGCTGCAACGCGCGCTTGGCCTGCAGGCGGTCAAGAACCCGGCCCAAGCGGCCAGCGCTGCGGCGCAGGCCTGGCAACCCTGGCGCAGCTACGCCACCATCCGGGCCTGGGCCGGCGCCCATCGAGACACACCATGAAAATCGCCATCCATATGATCCAAACGCATTACGACAGCCCGCTCGGCCCCATCATCCTGGCTGCTAGCCACGGTCGTCTGGCCGGCCTCTGGTTTGTCGGACAACGCCACCTGCCCGACATGACAAGCTGGGCGACCGCCAGCGCCGAGCCGGTCTTGCAGAGTGCCCGCCAGCAGTTGGACGAGTATTTTGCCGGGCAGCGCCAGCACTTTGACCTGTCGCTTGACCTGAGCTCGGGCAGCCCCTTTCAGCAAGCCGTCTGGCAGGCACTGCTCGCCATTCCATTTGGCGCCAGCAGCAGCTATGGCGCCGTCAGCGCCGTCATTGGCAGACCGAGGGCTGTGCGCGCCGTTGGCGGCGCCATAGGCCGCAATCCGCTCGGCATTGTGGTGCCCTGTCATCGCGTCATCGGCGCCGATGGCAGCCTGACCGGTTACGCTGGCGGACTTGATCGCAAGACGGCATTGCTGCGACTGGAGGGTCTGCCATGCGCCGCGCCGGGCCGCCCCAAGCAAGCGAGCTCCCCCTGCGGGGGCAGTGAGGACACGCAGTGCCGAGCGTGGGGGCCCACATGAGTGCCACACCAAGCAAAGGGCCCTGGCTTGGTGGCTTTGTCATGCTGGCCGCGGTGTGGGGCTCTTCGTTCCTGTTCATGCGCCTGGGAGCGCAGGAGTTTGGTGCGCTGCCCACGGCCGGCTTGCGCGTCGCCATTGCCAGTGCTTTGCTGCTGCCTCTGCTCTACTGGCGTGGTCTGGCGCCAGAACTGCTGGCCAACTGGAAGAAGATACTTTTCATCGGTGCCTTCAATTCGGCTCTGCCGTTTGCCTGTTTCAGCTACGCGCTGCTGTCAATCAGCACCGGCCTGTCGGCGATTCTGAACGCCACGGTACCGATGTTCGGCGCGCTGGTCGCCTGGATCTGGCTGAAAGACCGTCCCAACGCCTCGCGCATCCTCGGTCTGGTGCTGGGCTTTCTCGGTGTTGCGCTGCTGGCCTGGGACAAAGCCAGCTTCAGGCCCGACGCCAGCGGCCTGTCCACCGGTTGGGCCGTGCTGGCCTGCTTGCTCGCCTGTTTGAGTTACGGAACCTCCGCCAGCTTCACCAAGCGCTACCTGGCCGGTTCTTCTGCCTTGGTGACAGCCGCTGGCAGCCAGCTCGGTGCCACCGTCTGTCTTGCGCTGCCGACGCTCTGGCTCTGGCCCTCGCACAACCCCAGCACCGCGGCCTGGCTGGCGCTGCTATTTCTGGGTGTGTTTTGCACTGGCCTGGCTTACATCCTGTTCTTTGGATTGATTGAAAACATCGGTCCGGCGCGCGCCTTGACAGTGACCTTTGTGGTGCCGGTGTTTGCCATGATCTACGGCTTCATCTTCCTGCACGAGACCGTCTCGGCGTGGATGCTGATGTGCGGCGCCATCATCGTGGTGGGCACGGCACTGGCGGCGAATTTGATTCGTCTATCGCGGCGCTGATCCGGACGAACTCCGCCAGACGTCCGTGGCCCGAGTACTCCACCGGCCTGATCCCGCGACCAGGCGCCAAGCCATAACACTGAGGTTCCCGCTGCGACAGGTGGGCAAGCCACCAATCTGCTAACCTCGCCCGATGCCTTCCCCCACTCCCCACAACACCATGGCGCCTGCCCTGGTGGTTCTGGTGCTGTCGCTGTTGCTGGGTCTGCAACCCGTCACCACAGACCTCTACCTGCCCGCGCTGCCGGCCTTGACCGAAAGCTTCGGCGCCAACATGGCACAGGCGCAATTGACGCTGACGGCATTGATGTTGGCTTTCGGCATCTCGCAACTGATCTGGGGGCCGCTGTCGGACCGCTTTGGGCGACGCCCGATTCTGCTGGTGGGCATGAGTGCCTACGTGCTGGCCTCGGTGGCCAGCACCCTGTCACCGACGATGGACATGCTGATCGTCTGGCGCACCGTCCAGGGCGCAGCCATGGGGGCTGGTGTGACGTGCGCACGCGCCATGGTGCGCGACCTGTACGCCCCGGCGCAGGGCGCGCGGGTCATGTCCAAGGGCCTCAGCGGCCTCGGCCTGGCGGCCTGTCTGGGTCCACCCCTGGGCGGGCTGCTGGCCGGGCTGTTCAGCTGGCGGGCTTCGCTCTTTGCGCTGGCACTTTTTGGTGCCGCCGGCCTGGCCGTCGTGGCGCTGCGCTTTCGAGAGACCCTGCCGCAAAAGAACCTGCTCGCGCTGCAGCCAATCCGTTTGCTGGGCACCTGGTGGACGATTCTGCGTCACCCAACGTTTGTCGCCTATGCAGCGCTGTCCACCACCACCTACGGCGGCCTGTTCACCTTTCTGGCTTCGAGCTCGTTTGTCTTCATCCAGGTGTTGGGACTGAGCACGACGCACTACGGCCTGCTGGTGTTCTCGATGGCCTTCACCTACCTGCTCGGCACCTTCCTGTGCCGACGCCTGCTGGCACGCTTTGAGATCCGCCGCACGGTCGCCATCGCCGGCGTCCTGAGCCTGTGCGGCGGCAGTCTGATGGGACTGCTGGCACTGGCCGGTTACGGCAACAGCTGGACCATCATGCTGCCGTACTACCTGTTCATGCTCGGCCACGGCATTCACCAGCCCTGTGCCCACAGCGCCGTCGTCGGGCCTTTCCCCCAGTCCGCCGGCGCCGCCTCGGCCCTGAGCGGCTTCATCATGATGCTGGCCGTGTTCGCCATCGGCAGCTGGCTCGGCAGTCATATGGACGGCACCATCTTCCCACTGGTCTACGGCGTCTGGTTCTGGAGCGCGCTGACCGCTCTCAGCGCCTGGACACTGGTGCAAAGACAGGGGCGCAAGTCGTGAGTACGTCGGCCCCACTGCGCTACCTGGCGCTGCTCGGGCCAACTGCCTCCGGCAAGACCGCTGCGGCGCTGGCCATGGCCTCGCAACTGCCCGTTGAAATCGTCAGCCTGGATTCGGCGCTGGTCTACCGCGGTATGGACATCGGCACCGCCAAGCCCTCGGCCCGCGAACTGGCTGCGGTGCCGCACCACCTGATCGACATCCGAGACCCCCTGCACGCCTACAGCGCGGCTGAATTTGCCAACGATGGACGTGCCCTGATCCGGGACATCACGGCGCGCGGCAAACTGGCGCTGCTGGTCGGCGGCACCATGCTCTACCTCAAAGCCCTGCGCGAGGGGCTCGCCGCCATGCCCAAGGCCGACCCCGAGCTGCGCGCCACGCTCGAGCAGGAGGGCCGCGCGCGTGGCTGGGGTGCCTTGCACGCCGAACTGGCACGTGTGGACCCGCAGAGCGCAGCGCGCCTGAACCCGGCCGATGCGCAGCGCATCTCGCGCGCGCTGGAAGTCTTTCGGCTGACTGGCCAAACCCTTTCCTCCTTTCACAGAAGCAAGTCCGAAGCGGCCACACCGGACCCGCACAGCCTGCTGATTTCACTGGAGCCAGGCGCGCGCAGCTGGCTGCACGAGCGCATCGCGCAACGCTTTGACGCGATGTTGGCACGTGGCTTTCTCGACGAAGTGCAGACCTTGCGCAGGCGCGGCGACCTGAACCCCGATTTACCCGCCATGCGCTGCGTCGGCTACCGGCAGGCCTGGCAGGCGCTCGACGGCCTGTGGCCTCGGAGCGAACTGCGCGACAAAGGCATTTTTGCCACACGTCAGTTGGCCAAGCGCCAGCTCACCTGGCTGCGCAGCATGCCAGAGCGCCACGTCGTGGTCTGCGATTCGGCGCAGGCCGTCGAGCAGGTGCTGGCGCTGGCCTGCACCTTTGCGGAGACGCAGGCATGAGCCTGGAGATTACGGAGCTGAGCAAGCGCTACGGCGACGTCAGTGTCTTCGAGCACGTGTCGCTGCACGTGGCTGAGGGCGAATTCGTGGCCATCGTCGGCGAATCCGGCGTCGGCAAATCCACCCTGCTCAACTGCATGGCCGGCCTCGACCACTGGGACAGCGGATCGGTGCTTTTGCAGGGGCGTGATCTGGGTACCATGAGCGACGACCAGAAGGCGCATTTGCGACGCGAAAAAATTGGCTTTGTCTTTCAGGCCTTTCACGTCCTGCCGCATCTGGATGTGGCACAGAACGTGGCCCTGCCATTGCTGCTGCTGGGCCGCCCCGACGACGACCGTGTGCAAGCCATGCTGGCGGCGGTTGGTCTGACCGGACTGGGGCCGCGCCTGCCGCAACAACTCAGCGGTGGTCAGTTGCAGCGCGTGGCCATTGCGCGCGCACTGGTACACCGCCCGTCGCTGCTGCTGGCCGACGAGCCGACAGGCAACCTCGACCCCGGCACCGCGCAGAAGGTGATGGACGCGCTAATCAGCCAAAGCCGCGAGCACGGCTCCGCGCTGGTGCTGGTCACGCACTCACAGGCCGCCGCCCGTCGCGCCGACCGCGTGTTGCAGCTCAGCAACTCGGGCTGCGTCGCGGACATCCGACCTGTCGTTTCAAGTTGAGGACAGAGCAGGCTCAGTCGCTGAGCGCCCGTAGCTCTGGGCTGTCCCACAAAGAACTAGCCCACTCACTCAATGACCAGTCGCTGAGTCCCGCCGGTCAATTGTTTCTTGGGCAAGGTCAAGGTCAGGACACCGTTGTCATACTTCGCCTTGGCCTGGTTCGGATCAATGTCTTGCGGCAACTGAAAGCTGCGCGAGACCGAACCAAAATAGCGCTCGCTGCGCAGCAGCTTTTCATCCTTGCTGCTGTCCTCCTGCTTCACTTCAGCGCGCAGGGTCACTACGCTACCGTCAAGCGAAACATGGATGTCTTCCTTGCCAACACCGGGCACCTCCGCATTCACGGTGTAGAGACCATCCAACTCCTTCACATCGACCTTGATCTGTGAGGCGTTAGGGAGCGGATCACCATGCAAGGGTTTGATAAAGAAACCCGGGGCGACGTCACGGAAGAAGTCGTCAAACAAGTTACCACGGCTAATCAGAGCATTCATGCTGTACCCCTTTCCATCAATTTCCAGCGCGAGAACCCGCAGCCCCCATGACCACGGACCTCAGCGCTAAATATGGGGCGAGCGGTCAAGGGCTTCAAGACTCAGGTGAACGCGCCTTGACAATTCTCAAGCCCAGACTAGCGCTATCGGCAGACGCTGGATTGACGCGGTGAATTCATGGGTTGCGGCGCCAGACCACAATGGCTTGTGCCTTGCAGGCGCCAGGCACAATAAGCGGGTAGTGAAGTTCAACTTGGAGTTTGACATGAACAGAATCACGCTGGAACCCGGAAAACGTGGCGGCAGGCCGTGCATCCGTGGTCTGCGCATCACGGTTTATGACGTGCTTTCCATGTTGTTGAGCGGAATGTCCCAACAGGAAATTCAAGAAAACTTTCCGGAACTGACGCAGGAGGACATCCGATCCGTGCTGGCCTACGCAGCTGATCGCGAGCATCAGGTGATCTCTGTGCGGGCGCAATGAAGTTGTTGCTTGACGAGAATCTATCGCGGCGCTTGGTGCCGTTTCTACAGCACGACTATCCCGACAGCAGCCAGGTTGATGGACTATTTGCTGATCCATGATGCCGAGGAGATCGCGGCCATGTGGGGTGACTTCAACAGCCGCGGACCGGGTTGGCGCAAGCGCTTGAAGCAGGGTTTTGAGGCAATGAACATTGCTTACCCGGAATGTGAGTTTGCTGCGAGGATGGGGCGCGCGACGGCGTAGCCACTGGTGTCAGTGCTGGCGCTAGAGAAGGGTATTTGCGTGATGCGTGCCTTTATTCTATAAAATGCTCCATAGAGAGCGTTTAATAACAATTAGTCGTTATAATGGCTCGCATGGGAACATTTGAACTTCTGACTGACGAAGAAGTTTGCCATGAACTCGGCCAGCGTTGCAAGCACTTGCGGCTGCGGGCCAATCTGAGTCAACTTGAGCTGGCGCAGCGCAGCGGCGCTTCGCTGTCGTCGATCCGCCGACTGGAAGCCAGCGGGCAGGCCACGCTGGAACTGCTGGTGCGTGTGACGCAAGCTCTTCATCTGGTCAGCCATCTGGAAAACCTGCTGCTCTTGCCGGTGCTCAGCATTGCCGATGCCGAGCGCGCGGCAGCGGCCAAGCAACGCCAGCGCGCCGCCGCGCCACGGCGAACCAAGACCTTGGCATGAAGAAACTGCAAGTCATTTACGCCGGCTGGGGCGAACGCTGGCCGCTGGGTACGCTGGCCGATACCGGCCAGCAGATTCTTTTTGAGTATTCGGCACAGGCACGAGCACAGGGTCTGGAACTCTCGCCCCTGCGGGCGCCGCTGGCGACTGCAGGCGCCATTGCCGGCGAGCCTTTCTTCATGGGTTTGCCTGGGCTGCTGGCCGATTCGCTGCCCGATGGCTGGGGCCTGCTGCTGATGGACCGTGCCTTTCAAAGGGCCGGGCGGCAACCCGCGCGCATGTCACCGCTGGAGCGCCTGGCCTTTATTGGCACGCGCGCCATGGGAGCGCTGATCTTCGAGCCGGCCGACGACGTGACGCTAGTGCCAAGTGATCTGCAACTCAGGCAACTGGCCCTTGAGACCGCGCAGGTGCTGGCCGATGAAGATGCCAACGAAGCGCTGGCGCACTTGGCTGTGCTGGGTGGCTCGCCCCAGGGCGCGCGGCCCAAGGTGCTGGTCAACTACGGCCCGGCCAGCGGGCGCATCAGCAGCCCGGGTGACGAAGGCGACGTAGGCGCTGGTGAGCCGTGGCTGATCAAGTTTCCCGCCGGCCAGGAGCATCGTGATGTTTGCGCCGTGGAAGCCCTGTACGCGCGGCTGGCCGTGCATTGTGGTCTGGACATGCCGCCATCAAAATTCTTTGGCTTGGACGGCCGCTACAGTGCATTTGGTGTGCGCCGCTTTGACCGTGAAGCCGGGCTGCGCGTGCCCATGCAAAGCCTGTCCGCAGCGCTGCATGCCGACTACCGGCAGCCGTCGCTCGACTACGAAATGCTGCTGCGCCTGACCCGGCGCCTGACCGGCGACGAGCGCGAAGTCATCAAAGCTTTCGAGCGCTGCGTTTTCAATGTGCTGGCCCATAACCGCGATGACCACAGCCGCAATTTCGCTTTTTGTCTGGACCGCCAGCGGCACTGGAAATTGGCCCCTGCCTTCGACCTCACCTACAGCGAAGGCCCGCGCGGCGAGCACTTCACCAGCATCGCCGGTGAAGGGCTGGCACCGGCGCGAGCGCACCTGCTGGAACTCGCCCGGCGCGCCGCCATCTCAGCCGCCCAAGCCCACTCCAGCATCGATCGCCTGTGCAATGGTATGAGCGCGCTGCCGGAACTGGCAAAGGATTTACCGATCCGCAAGACGCGGCTTGCCGCGTTGCGCAAAGTGCTGGAGGAAGACCGGGTGAGGGTGGCGAAGGGCTCTTCGGTCTGAGCGACTTCGCCATGGAAGAAGCCTTGCTGGCCCACGACACCGAAGAGATCGCTGCCATGTGGGCCGACGACAGCCACCTCACAACCAAATATGAATATGCATGCCTTGTTTGCAGATTCCCCCATTTGGGGGATATCAATTCATGCAAACCGAGGTCATGATGACCGAGGCGATATTGCCACTGCTCTGCTGTCGCAGTGTATGGAGCCGTACAAGTAAGAAAGTTGGAGGACACTACCCAGATGTCCTCCTTTTGCTCAACGCACTACCCTGCGCATGTACCATGAATTTAGCTTCCCTTTGCAACTGGCGAGGTGCCAGGCTGCTGCTGCTCTTCCTTCCCGCCACGCTGGCCCTCGCTTATTACGTTCATCTGCAAACCGTTGATCTTCATTGGTTGTACGAAACCAATTTGACGCAAGTCGTGGGCCGTGACAAGGCCAACGAACTGGCGTCTGTATTAGTGGCACACGGGACAATGTGGAATTTCGGCAAGGTGGCGTTTTGGCCGATCCTTCTATTTGTGTTAGAGCTGTTCGTACTGATGGCATGCGCGTCGTCCATCGCATTGCTGCTGGGCATAACACGTCAGGGGCGCAACCTTGCAATGGCGGCGTTATGGTCCAAGTCCACGGTTTTTGTGACGGCCATCGTGGCACTCGTGGCGCGGGGACTGGTCGAGAAACCGGCCCGGGTGCTTACCAAGGACCTTGATCCGCTGTCCTGGAACAGCGTGTTGCATATACCGGGTGATGGCGCGCTACAGTACTACACGTCATTTCACGGTCCATTGTCCTTGGTTGGTGTTGGCATTTTGGCTCTGGCTTTTCGGCAATTGACGCATCGTGGTTGGCCTCAGTCCATCTTGTTTGGACTCATACCGTATGCGCTCGTCGAGGCGAGTCAGTTCTATCTTTTCAGGTTTGTGTTCGGGTGAAGCAACGCACGATTGCCGTCGGTCTGGCTACCGTTGTTGCCCTGCTTTGCGCTGCGGCTTGGTTCGCCGCATCGGGCAGCACAGGTTCAACTGCCATTATTAGCACCGTTCGACAGGGTCAGGTGCATGCCTCCTTTCATGCGTCTGGGCAGCTTGCCTACAAACAGCAGGTGCGCTTGTCGGCCGAATTGATCGCCAAGGTCTTGCGCGTCGATGTAACCGAAGGGCAGGCCGTAAAGGTTGGAGAAGTGTTGATCCAGCTCGACGATGCACCGGTCCGGGCCGAGATCTCCCAAGCGCAGGCGCAGTTGGCGCGCAGCCAAATCGAGATCGCCCGGCTGGAGCGCGACCTTCAGGCCAAGCAACGCGACCTCGAACGAGCCGTCGAGTTGGCCAAGCAGGGCATGGTGAGCCGCGAGAAAGTCGAAAGCGTCGAAGTGGCCGCCGACAGCGCACGCTTTCTGATCGAGGCGGGACGCAAGGCCGCGCAGCAGGATGAGGCTGTAGTGGTGCAAAGGCAGCGCCTGCTCGAGCGTACAGTGATTCGGTCGCCGATCAGCGGCACAGTCGTTGCCATACCAATCAAGATGGGTGAGACGGCGGTTGCCAGCGCGCAGAGCGTCCCCGGCTCCGAGTTAATCCACATCGCCGACACCAGCAGCATGCGAGTCGAGGCGCAGATTGGCGAGAACGATCTGGCGCGTGTTCGCGTCGGGCAAACGGTTCAGGTCACCCTGCCGGCGATTCCAAACCGGGTTTTTGTCGGTAAGGTGGCGCAGAAGGCGCGCGGCATCAGCTCGAGCGGGGATTCGGGGCGAGCCAATGGCAAGGAGCGCAGTGCCAGGGCCGTTCCGGTGCTGATCGCGCTTGAAGTGGGGCATGACCAATTTATAGCCGGTCTCACTTGTGACCTACAGTTTCAGGAAGGCGGCGCCAAGGGCGCGCTCCTCATACCACTGACAGCGCTGCGGTACGAAGACGAGCATCTGTTGAGCTCGGTGGAGACCATGGCATTTGGCGCGCGGCGCCAACCCTTCGTATGGGTCTTGGGCGATGGGCAAGCTCGCAAACGCAAGCTGGTTCTGGGTGTGGCGGACGAACAGTTTCAGGAAGTGCACAGTGGCTTGAAAGTCGGTGAGTCTGTGATTAGTGGACCGCCCACTTTGCTGGCAAAACTCAGCGAAGGCATGGCGGTCAGTGGCGGGGTGGGCGTCAAGCCGTGATAGCGCTGATGCACGGATGGAAGCGACAGGTCGCCTGATGGGTTGGTATATCGACATTTTTGTGCAGGCGTGGCGGCAGTTGCACGCGTACGCGCTGCGAAGCGTGCTCACGGCGCTGGGGATCGTCATTGCCGTGACTGGTGTGATTACGGTGGCCGGTGTCATGGCCGGGTTGCAGTCAGGGGTGAACCGTGAACTGGCTGAGTTGGGTGCTGAAACCATCATGCTCGCACCGAACTTTCGCAAAGCGATGGATGGGAAGAACTTGGAGTATCTCGGCTGGCGCGAATGGCAGATGTTGCAACGCATGCCTGGCATTGCGGCGCCAGTGGCAAGCATCAACGTTCGCAGCAATGGCGCACAAAGTAAGCTCGGCGCAACGCGCTCGGCGCCCAAGGTGGTGGGGGTATCGGACCAGTTTCCCGATTTGTATCGGCAGGTGCCAATCCATGGTCGTTTCCTGTTACCCAGCGACGAGTCTGGTCACCTGCGGGTCTGTGTGATTGGAGACCACATGGTCGAGCGCTTGCGGTTACCGCCAGATGCCGTGCTGGGCAGCACCATTCGATTGGGGGTACTCGCCTTGCGAGTGGTGGGTGTCATGCCGGCC
Organism: uncultured Rhodoferax sp.; assembly: GCA_964355195.1. Taxonomy (GTDB): domain Bacteria; phylum Pseudomonadota; class Gammaproteobacteria; order Burkholderiales; family Burkholderiaceae_C; genus Rhodoferax. The sequence goes on from CAYHDD010000005.1 coordinate 15,514, forward strand.
AACGGCGATCGCTCTGGCTCGGCCCAACAGTTCGGCGACATCTATGTTCCACTGTCGGTGGCAGACGAACTCAACGCGCGCGAGTCAGGCATGCAACTGGCGTTCAGATTGCGCGACCCCAGCCAGCGCGAGCATGTATTGCGCGACCTGAGTCAAAGGCTGCGGCAAACCATGGGTACCGCAGCAAACGACGAGGACGACTTTCGTATCGAGGATGCGGCACAGATTCGACGCACCAACGACGCCATCATTGGCATGGTCTCGTTGGTGCTGGTGTTGGTGGTGTCGGTCGCCTTGCTGGTCGGCGGTGTCGGCATCATGAATGTGATGTTGGTTTCGGTAACGGAACGCACACGTGAGATAGGCGTGCTCCGGGCACTGGGTGCAACCCGCCGCCACATTCGACTACAGTTTTTGACCGAGGCTGCCCTGTTATCGGCGTTGGGCGCCTTCGTGGGGGTCATCTTGGGATGGTGCCTGGCCAGCCTGATTGTGCTGGTCATTCCCAACGCGCAAGGGGCGGTCTTGCCACTCTGGGCCGTTGTAGCCTCGGTTGGCGGCGCCATTCTGGTCGGTTTGGTGGCTGGTGCCGTGCCAGCGATACGGGCAGCGAACCTCGACCCCGTCCTCGCCTTGGCGGCCGAATGACAGCGTTCACCGAAAATCCTTACTCAGGCCACGCCATGATCGAGCTGAATTCGCTGTGCAAGCACTACCACATGGGCGATCAAACCATCGCCGCGCTCGACTCGGTTGATCTGTGCGTGCAACGAAACGAGTACGTGGCAGTCACTGGGGCATCAGGCTCGGGCAAGTCCACGTTGATGAATATTTTGGGGTGTCTGGACAGCCCCAGCAGCGGCAGATACCGGCTCAACGGGGTCGAGGTGGCGCAGATGGACGATGAATCCTTGGCAGCAACGCGCAACCGTGAAATTGGCTTTGTGTTTCAGAGTTTTCATTTGTTGCCGCGCGCAAGTGCGCTGGAAAATGTCATGCAACCGCTTCAGTACCGACCACTGCACCAAACGCAGCGTCGCCAGCGTGCCAGTGAAGCGCTTGAGCGCGTCGGTTTGACGCAGCGGATGGCACACCTGCCCAATCAACTCTCGGGCGGCCAGCGTCAGCGCGTCGCCATCGCCCGTGCCTTGGTTACCAGGCCATCGCTGCTGCTGGCCGATGAGCCCACTGGCAACCTGGACACAGCCACCAGCGCCGACATCATGTTGTTATTTGACGAACTACATGCAGAGGGCCATACCGTGATCGTGGTCACGCATGAGCCAAGCGTCGCGTTGCACTGCGAGCGGGTGATTCGGCTGGTTGACGGACGAATTGCCGCAGATTGACGGTAGCAATACAGTCAATCAGGTAGTTACAGGACAACGCTAGCCGATGAGGAGCAAGAGGTGGTCGCAGACTGGGATCACCTCAGAAAGAACAGGTCGCCTGCTTTGAGGGCTTTGGCTGCGCTGCGCAGGTCGGCCAGACTAGTCGCCATACTCATCAAGACCAACGACACCCACCTTTTGCAGTCCGAGCCGCTGCGCGGCGCTGAGAACCGCGGCAACGCTGTCGTACTTGGCTTGGGGATGCGAGCCAATGTGGATTTCGGGCTGCTCGCGTTGCTGGGCGGCAGCTTGCAGCCGCTGCACCAGCGCGGCGGGCTCGGTCAGCGGTTCTCCGTTCCACAGCAGCTCGTTTTCGAGCGTCACTTCGATCCTCACAATCAGTGGCGCGCGCTTGAGCGGCGGCGGCAAACCGGTCGGCATTTCCATGTTGACCGAATGCAACTGGATTGGAATCGTGATGATGAACATCACCAGCAGGACCAGCAAGACGTCAATCAATGGCGTGATGTTCATGCCCGAACTGAGCTCTGGCTCGGCCGCGTCAAGAGTGGTGTCGAAGTCAATGGCCATGATCGGGTTCCGTAACAAAGCCAATACGTGCAATACCTGCCTGCTGGGCGGCATGCAGAACCCGCGCAATGGCTTCAAAGTCGGCGCGCGCATCACCCCGGATATGCACTTCGGGTTGCGGCGTCTGGCCGGCGACGCCCTGCAGTTTTTCCCGCAAGCTCTGTCTGTCGCTCAGGCGCGCATCGAACCAGTAACTGCTGCCCGCTGCATCGACCGAGATCATCACCGTTTCGGGTTGACTCTGGCGCAACTGGTTGACCTGGCGCGGCAAGCGCACGGCGACCGAGGTATTGATGACCGGAATCGTGATCAGAAAGATGATCAGCAACACCAGCATCACATCGACCAGCGGCGTCGTGTTGATCTCTGACAAATCGGCATCCTCGTCCTCGGAGTCGAAGTAACTGATGGCCACGATTCAGCTTCCCTTGCGCTGGCCGGCGCTGCTCTGCGTCTTCTCGATCTCCAGCAGCAACTGCGTGTGCAGTTCAGAGCCAAAACCTTTGACCGCGTGCATCAAGACGCGGTTGCGACGCACCAGCCAGTTGTAGCCCAGTACAGCCGGCACCGCCACCGCCAGACCAAGGGCGGTCATGATCAGCGCCTCGCCCACCGGGCCGGCCACTTTTTCGATGGAGGCCTGCCCCGACACACCAATCGTCACTAAGGCGTTGTAAATGCCCCAGACGGTACCAAACAAGCCGACAAAGGGGGCCGTGGAGCCCACCGTGGCGAGCACCGACAAGCCTTCCTGGCTGCGCATTTGCAGCCCGGCCACCGTGTGCACGATGTTCTGGCTCAACCAGTCACCCAAATCCACCTGGCGCGCCAGGGCCGGATGCCGCTGCGTCGCTTCCAGTGCCGACATCACCATGTCCCGGAACTCGCTGTCGAGCGCGAGCGCCTGCGCACGCTGCGGCCAGGCGTCGGCGCTGGCAAAGGCTCGGCTGGCGGCCTGCACCTGCGTCTTCAGTTGTCGCTGCGTCAAGGCTTTGGCCACGATGAAATACCAACTCAGCAAGGACATCCCGGCCAGGATCATCAGCGTGGCACGTGCAACCCAATCGCCCTGTGCCCAGACCGAACGCAAACCGTAGGGATTGAGCGCCGAATCGGTGATCGGCGTCATGATGGCTGCAGCGCCCGGTTGCGCCCATGTCAGCGCAGGCGCCAGCAGAGCAGCAAGCAGCAGCAGACCGAGCAGACAAGGCGATGAACGGTGTGAAGTTCGCGAGGATGGGGACATGGTGTCTTTCAGAAAGAGTCCGTGGGAGAGTTTGATATTGCCTGGAGCACGCTACTTGCACTTGTCCATGGCAGCGGCAATTGGAAGGGTGACGATGGCGATCAGACTGCCGCCAGAGTTGGGTCCGATGCAGTCGGGCTTGCCGGCGCCGGCCACCGCCTCGCCCAAGCGGTTGCGCGATCCGTTGCCATTGAGTTGTTCGTTGGCCAGCTCCGCCAGACTGCGCTGACGCGGCGAGTTCCTCATCACGTACGGATACAGGTTGGATGCTGGCGCAGCCCCGCCCCCTGCGGGCGGTGCGGTTGCGGTTGCGGTGGCGGCAGCGCGGGCTGGCGCTGAGGGCGCCCCGCCAGCCGGTGCCGACTCCATTTGGGTGATGGCCGCTGGCCGGGGTACCCCGACGGGCGCCGACGTCACCAGCGGCGCCTGGTTGGGTGTGGCTGTCGCGCTGGGCGTGACCGTTGGTGCGGGTGCCGGGCTCGGCGTCGGAGCTGGCGCAGGTGAGGCCGGCGCGTCTGGCGCGGGCACCGGCGCAGCCTTGGGCTCGGGAGCGGGCAGGCTTGGCGCGGGAACAGGTACCGGCGCTACCGTGGCTGCGGGCGTCGGCGTCGGCGTCGGAATGGGCGTGGGGGCAAGCACAGGTGGCGGCATCGGCGTCGGCACGACCACCGGTTCGGCCATGGGCACTGGCGGCGTGGGCTCCGGTGGCGACATCTTCACGACCCGAGGCGGCGCCGCCGGCAACACCACATCACGCAGCACGGGCATGGGTGGCGTCACAACCGGCTGAATCTTCAGTTCCATCGGCTTTTCAGGTGGCTTTTCAGGCGCCTTGTCCGGTAGCTTCTCAGGTAGCTTTTCAGGCGGCGGCTCGATCGCCCGGGGCTTGATCACCGGCGGCACCGGCGCCTTGATCTCCATCACCGCCTTCGGCTCGGGCCTGGGCAGCGGCTGCGTCACGGGTCTGGGAGGTACCTCCGCTGTCAGCGTGATCGGCGCCAGGTACTGCAC
>CAYHDD010000006.1:0-1456 GCA_964355195.1 uncultured Rhodoferax sp.
GAACGCGCCGGTCTGGTCTCGATGACGGCCTTTGCCACGCTGCGTCAAAACGAGCTGGAAGACATTCTGGAGCGAACGCAGGCCGAGGTCGCCGTGATCCCTGCCGTGTTTCGCGGTTTTGATTATCTGGCGATGTACCGCGAACTGATGGTGCGCTTCCCGTCGCTGAGAAAGATCTATTTGTTCGACGATGAAGTGCCGCCCGATGCCCCCGTCGGCACCCTCTCGCTGACTCGCACGGCGCAGGAGTACTTGAGCAAAATAGACCGGACGGCCCTGGACGCACGCCGCTTTGATCCGTTCTTCGATGTCGCCCTGCTTACCACCACCTCGGGCACCACCGGTCTGCCCAAGCTGGTCGAGTGGCCGCTGGCACCACGTGTCTGCACCTCCAAGGGTCGCATCGACCTGTGGCAGCTCGGCGAGGACGACATCACCATGGCCATCGCGCCGCATGCCGGCGGCGCTGCCGGCACGCTGACCTATTTCGCAGCACCCCTGTGCGGCGCCAAGACCGTGATGCTCGAAGACTTCAGCCCGGAACTTGCGCTGCAAACCATCGAGCGCGAGAAGGTGACCGCGATCGGCGTCGTGCCCACGCACCTGGTGCGCATGCTGGAGAAGAACGTCGAGCAATACGACCTCTCCTCGCTACGCTTCATCCGCTCGGCCGGGGGTTACCTCTCGCCGCAACTTGCGCAGGAAGCCGAGGCCAGACTGGGCGCCGTCATCACCTCCGATCTGGGAACACAGGACAAAGGCTCGGTCAGTGGCTGCCGTGTCAGCGACCCGGGCGAACTGCGCCGCCTCACGGTCGGCCAGATGCTGCCGGGCAACAAGGTTCGCCTGCTCGGGCCCGAGGGGCAGGAAGTGCCCCCCAACGAGCCCGGAGTGCTGTGGTTCAGAGGTCCGCATTCACCTGCCGGCTATTACCGCGACCCGGTCATGACCGCCGAGGTGTTCGATGCCGAGGGCTGGTGCACCACCGAGGATGTGGTCAAGTTCGATCAGGGCTGCCTGTGGATACTGGGCCGGCAAAAGGACGTGATCATCCGCGGCGGCCAGAACATTTACCCGGCTGAGGTGGAAGGCCTGATGAACGAACACCCGAGCGTGGCGGCCGTTGCGGTGGTGGCGATGCCCAGCGACGAGTATGGCGAGCGCGCCTGCGCCTTTGTCGTGCTGCGCCAGGGCAAGGCGCTGACGCTCGACGAGCTCAAGAGCTTTCTGGCAGGCAAGAACGTCGCCAAATTCAAGTGGCCGGAACGACTTGAGTTCACTGACCAGATGCCCACCGTCGGCGACACCGGCAAAGTGGACAAGAAAGCGCTGCGAGTGCGCCTGTCAACGACGCCGCAGGCCGCATGACAGAACTTGCCGAACAACCCGACCGGAGCATGGATCATGATGGTGCGTAACTGGATGCAGACCAACCCCATCACGATTCCCAGCGACA
>CAYHDD010000006.1:1466-2083 GCA_964355195.1 uncultured Rhodoferax sp.
TGCCAAGCGCCTGCTGAGTGAACACAACCTGCATGCCCTGCCGGTCGTCGATCAGGGTCGTTTGCGCGGCCTGGTGACGCGCGCCAACATGCTGCGCATCGGTCACTTTGTGCTGCGCACCCAGGACCCCGACGAGTTCAACTTCTTTGTCAATCGGCTGCGTGTGCGCGACGTCATGGTGCGCAACCCGGCCACCGTGTCGGACGACGACAGCATGGTGGAGTGCCTGCGTCGCGGCCGCGAGCTCAAGGTGGCCCAGTTCCCGGTAATGCATGGCCAACAGGTGGTTGGTATTATTACTGCGAATGAGATTTTTCAGCTTGCTGCGCATTGCCTGAGCAAATGGCAGGATAACGCACTGACACCTTCAATATGACTGACCCTAAAAACCTGCCCCTGGTGGTGGCCATCACCGGCGCCACCGGCGTCATCTATGGCGTGGAGCTGCTTCGCATCCTGCGCGATCTGGGGCAGGAGACCCATCTGGTCCTGAGCGAAGCCGCCGGCATGAACCTTGGCCTGGAGACCGACTACTCGATTGAAGAAGTCAAGGCCCTGGCCAGTGTCGTCTACAGCAACAAGGACGTCGGGGCGGCGGTGGCCAGCGGCTCGTTTCG
>CAYHDD010000006.1:2093-11019 GCA_964355195.1 uncultured Rhodoferax sp.
CGGCATGATCGTGGCACCTTGCACCGTCAAGAGCTTGTCGGCGATTGCCAACAGCTTCACTTACAACCTGGTGATTCGGGCCGCTGACGTCACGCTCAAGGAGCGTCGGCCGCTGGTCTTGATGGTCAGGGAGACGCCCTTGCACAAGGGACACCTGGAACTGATGTCGCGCGTTGCGGACATTGGCGGAATCATTCTGCCGCCGATGCCGGCGTTCTATCACAAGCCCAAGAGCGTGATGGACATCGTGCACCAGAGCCTGGGCAAGGCGCTTGACCAGGTCGGTATCGAGCACACCCTGTTTGAACGCTGGAGCGGACGCCCCGAGCGCAGCCAGACCGGCGGGTAGTGCGCATGGGCACACTGCGCTGGCTGGCCTGTGAAACTGGCGCGACCGGCTCGCACACCCCCAGCCAAACGCCGCCTGGCACGGTGGTCTATGCGATCGGCGATATCCACGGTCGCTGCGACCTGCTCGAAACCCTGTTGCAGGGAATAGAGCAGGATAGCCAGTGCCGACAAGCGGTCCGCTTTGTGGTCGTCTTTCTGGGCGACTACCTGAGCCGCGGCGACGACTCGTACGCAGTCGTCGAGAAGGTCATGTCATGGCGCCCTGCAACGCCCGGCAGCGCCGAGGTCATTACGCTTCGAGGCAACCATGAAGACCTTGCCCTGCGCTATCTGCTCGGTGAGATGGAGGCCGGCCGGCATTGGTTTGACTACGATGGGTTGGACGCGCTGGCCGACTACGGCGTCGTCGCAGCCGATCCCGGTGCGCGCGATGACGGCTCGCTGCAGTTCCTGTGCCAGCGCTTCGCCCAGGCCCTGCCGCAGAAGCATCTGGCCTTCTTCCAGGCGCTGGCCATCAGCCACCGCGAGCAGGACTACCATTTCGTGCACGCCGGCGTGCGCCCGGGCGTGCCACTGGCAGAACAAAACGCGCACGATCAGATGTGGATTCGCAAGCGCTTCCTGGAGTCTGAGCTCGACCATGGCGCCATCGTCGTGCATGGCCACTCGATCACGCCAACACCCCAGGTGCGCCACAACCGCATCGCCATTGATACCGGTGCCTACGCCAGCGGAGTGCTGACCTGTCTGATGCTCGACGGCACGCAGCGCGCCTTCTTGCAGGCGGTCGGTCTGCCGGAGAAACTGCGCGATATTGGCTAACCGCGGGCAAGTGGCGTGCTCAGATCGAGCTCGTCGCGATGACCAAACCCGAGTGAATTGTCGATAAAAAGCAAACGCCGCGGCGCAACCCGATACCAGCGCACTTTGGCCAGGGCCTGGACAATCACCGCCGGGGCTTGCGCCAGTTTGCCGATCAAGGGAAACTTCTGGCCGTACAAAAACCGCGCCCTGGCTTCGGCCTCACCGGCCAGTTCTTCGACCACGCCCTCGAGTTGCACGCCCTGAATGCCTGGCCAGTCGGCATGGTCGCCCTGGATCGTCACTGCCACCTGGGCGCTGTGGGCCAGGTTGAGGCAATGCCGGCTGCCAGGTGCCGACAGAAAATACAGATCCCAACCATCGTGAACATAAAACACCGCTGCCGCCCAGACGCCCTGCGCTCCACTGGTGGCCAGGGTGGCGACATGGTGCGCCTGCAAATGGCGCTGCACCCGCTCCTGCAGGGTCATATTTTGAGCGCCGGAGCCGACGCTGGCGCTAGCCCCAGCTCTTCGTGAGCCACACTGTCTTCCTGTAGGCGGCGCAGGCGATAGGCCAGTTGCGGCCTGGTGACGCCCAGCATGCGGGCCGCAGACGACAGATTGCCGCGCGACTTGTCCACCGCGCTCTCCAGCAGCATGGTCTCGACCTGCTCCAGCGTCATCTCGCCGCTACAGACGGCTTCGCACAAAGCCTTGCCGGTCTGCGCAGTCCGCGCGTTGATGGCGCCATGAACATCGAGCCCGAACTCATCTGCATCGCGCTCATCGCACGCCGAAAAAATATGATGCACCTCGATCCGCGTGCCACTGGGAGCCAGAATGACGCCGCGCTCGATCATGTTCTGCAGTTCACGGATGTTCCCCGGCCAGGCATAGGTCAGCAGCGCACGCTTGGCTTTGTCGGTAAAACCCTTGAGCCGCTTGCCGTGGATGGCGCTGTACTTTTCCAGGAATCGCTTGGCCAGCGGCGAGATGTCCTCCTGGCGTTCGCGCAAAGGCGGGATGACAATCTGGTAGGCGTTCAGGCGGTAGTACAGATCCGAGCGAAAGCGTCCCTCCTTCACCAGCACGCGCAGGTCGACGTTGGTGGCGACGATCAGGCGCACATTGACCTTGCGCACGGTCTGCCCGCCCAGCCGTTCAATTTCGCCCTCCTGCAGCACCCTGAGCAGCTTGGCCTGCGCGGCCAGCGGCAAGTCGCCGATTTCATCGAGAAACAGCGTGCCGCCATCGGCGCGCTCAAAACGTCCGGCGCGCGCGACCTGGGCGCCGGTGTAAGCGCCTTTCTCCACGCCAAAGAGTTCGGATTCAACCAGATCGTGTGGAATGGCAGCGCAGTTGATCGCGACAAACATGGCCTTGCCGCGGGCACCGCGCTCATGCAGGGTTCGCGCAAAAACTTCCTTGCCGACACCGGTTTCACCCAGCAACAGCACCGTAATCTGGGTGTTGATGGCCTGGCGCAAGAGCTCGTAGGCGGCGCGAAATGCCGGCGCGTTGCCCACCATATCGGTTGGCAAACCTTCCTTGTCGCTGATCGTTGTTCTGAGCTCGACCACCTGCGTCTGCAACTCGATGAGCTGTTCGGCAAGCGACTCCCGGTTGAAGAAGTGCGCATACTCGCTGGCATCTTGCCACTCCTGAATCGGCTTGCCAATGATGCGGCAGTGGTCGGCCCCCATGCCGGCGCACTCCACCTCCTTGTACAGAATGGGACGCCCCATAAAGGCCGACGTGTAGCCGCAGGCATAGCCGATCTGGGTCCAGCACACCGGTTCGTGATGGGTGCCGAAGTAGTGCCGGTGCCATTGTCCCTCCCAGGAGTTTTCCCACAGAAATTCGCCATAGAAAGTGCCGGCCGCACGATCAAGCTCGAGACGGATCTGCGTCACCTTGACAATGCCCTCGAGCGTATGGAGCTGCGGCCCGGTCATGAAGGCTTCCAGATCACTGAGGCACTGGGCACGCGTGCGCGCCAGTTCTGCATCACGCACCCCCGACTCATAACCCATGCGTGTCAGCAAACCGCGCGCCCGGTCCATACCCAGTGTGTCGATCAATTCCTTGCGCAGCAAGGCCTGCGCCTGCGCATGGATCAGCAGCATGCGATGTTCATGCAACCAGATCTGACCGGTCTGCGCACAAAAGTGCACCTGTGAGCGCAAATCACTGCTGCCCGACTCACCCTGTTGTGCGTGAGCTACCACGTGAAGCTTGGTCATTGAGCCCCTTCGAAATGAACTGCTTTGAATTCAAGCGCCACACGCGCGGCGCAAGACCCAGTGTTCAAATCAGCGGCCCATTCTGACTATTTTGCACGAACTTGACAAGGGGGAGCCAGTGTCGCTCCAGTGCCGCGTCATTGAACAGGGTAAGTTGCTGATTTCGCACCGGTATTAATCCCTACTGACATTTTCACGACGGCGGCGTTACAAATGCAGGCATGCCATTTGCGACGTTGACCACACGTGTAAATCTCAAGCGGGTACGGGTTCACCTAAAATGGAACCTTGAAAGCCAATTTGTACGCGCTGGCCGCGATTGGCCTGTGGGCCTCGCTTGCGGCGCTTGGGGTTTCGCTCAAGCACATTCCCCCGTTCCTGCTGACCGGCATCGCATTGATCATCGGCAGTGCGCTTTCCTGGCCGTTTGTCTTCAGAGACCGGCAGTTGTGGCGGGGCACTCCCGGGTTACTGGCTTTGGGCGTACTGACCCTTTTTGGGTATCACTTCTTCCTGTTTGTGGGCCTGCGGTTGGCCTCGGCGGTCGAGGTCAACCTGATCAACTACCTCTGGCCTTTGCTGATCGTCCTGCTGGCACCGCTGTACCTGGCCGGCGTCAAATTGCGTGGCACGCACTTTGTGGCTGCAACGCTTGGTTTTGCCGGCGCTGCGACGGCCATTTTGGGCGGCGGCGATCTGCCGCTCGCCAATGCCCGCAACGACACTTGGGAACCGGTCCTGGGCTATCTGCTCGCTTTGGCTTCTGCCTTCATCTGGGCCAATTACTCGCTCCAGACCAAGCGCGCGGCGCTGGCGGGCAGGGGCTATTCCAGTGTCGCCATCGGATTGTTCGGCCTGCTGTCCGGGCTGCTGTCGTTGCTCTGCCACGTCTGGCTCGAACCATCGGTGAGTTTGAATGGACGCGACTGGTTGTTGCTGATGGTGCTCGGTTTTGGCCCACTGGGTGCGGCGTTCTTCCTCTGGGACAAGGCTTTGAAATTGGGTGACGTGCGCCAGATCGGCGTGCTGAGCTACCTGACACCGCTGGCCTCCACTGTCCTGTTGCTGCTGGCCACCGAGCGCGCCCTCGCCTGGAACGTGGCGCTGGCGGCGACTCTGATCATCGGCGGGGCCCTGCTGGGCACTCGAAAAACTGGGCCACAATGACCGCATGATTGAACTGCACCACATTGTTCAAGCTGCCGACCGTCTACGGGAGCACGTGTTGCGCACGCCCTGTGTGGCCTCCAAGACGCTGTCGGACATCACCGGCGCCCAGGTCTTTCTGAAGTTTGAGAACCTGCAGTTCACCGCCTCGTTCAAGGAACGCGGCGCCTGCAACAAGCTGGCACAACTCACGACGCAGGAACGTGCGCGCGGTGTGATTGCCATGAGCGCGGGTAACCACGCCCAGGGCGTGGCTTACCATGCACAGCGCCTGGGGTTGCGCGCGGTGATTGTCATGCCCAGTTTGACGCCCGGCGTCAAGGTGGAGCGCACCCGCAACTTCTGTGCCGATGTGGTCTTGCACGGCGACTCGCTGGACGAGGCACGGGCACACGCCCTGTTGTTGGCCGAGCAACAGGATCTTGTTTTTGTTCACCCCTACGACGACCCTGATGTGGTGGCCGGCCAGGGCACACTGGCACTCGAAATGCTGCAAGACGTTCCCGATCTGGATACGCTGGTGCTTCCGGTAGGCGGTGGCGGACTGATCGCCGGTGTCGCCACAGCCGCCAAAACAATCAAGCCCGGCATCGAAATCATTGGCGTTCAAAGCTCACGCTTTCCTGCCACGGTCAATGCCATCAAGTGCACCAACTACCCCGAAGTCGGCAGCACCATCGCTGAAGGCATTGCCGTCAGTTCACCTGGCAAAATTGCGCTCGCCATCATTGCGCGCCTGGTCGATGACTTGCTGCTGGTGGATGAGGGCGATATCGAACATGCCATCGTCATGTTGCTGGAGGTAGAGAAGACGCTGACAGAGGGCGCGGGGGCGGTCGGTCTGGCGGCGCTGCTGAGCTATCCAGAGCGCTTCCGGGGCAAAAGGATTGGCCTGGTGCTGACCGGCGGCAATATCGACCCCTTGCTGCTGGCCTCCATCATCGAACGCGCCATGGTGCGCGCGGGGCGCCTGGCGCGCATCCGCGTCAGTGCCCGCGATGTGCCGGGCACGCTGGCCAAGATCACTTCTACCGTGGCTTTGGCGGGGGCCAATATCGACGAGGTGCATCACCAACGCGCCTTTACCAACTTGGCGGCTCAAAATGCCGAGGTCGAACTGGTCCTACAGACGCGCGGACCGCAGCACATCGCCGACGTGCTGAAGCAACTGATCGCGGTTGGTCTACAGGCGCAAGAAATCAAATAGCCAAACAGCGCTGGCAAGCGCTTTAGCCCGAACAACACCCATCCGATTTCAACGATTGGGCTCGCTACGGGCGCGCGCTGCGTCCAGGTCAGCCATCACACGCGGATCGGCTTTGGCCAGCTTCCACAACTGCGCATCAGCACGCGCCTGCGCCTGCCGCCCGGACCATAGCGTCAGCATGGCGGCCGCGTTTCGTGCCAGTTGCTGCGCTGGAAGCGCGAAGACGGTCAGTCCAGCAAATCCCAGCAGCCAGAGCGCCACCCAGGCGGCTAGCAAGTGCCCGTCAACCCAGGTTTCAACCAGCTGGTCAGCCACCACGATCAGCGCTGCCACCATCACTGCCCACAGCATGAAGCTCTGGCTGCGTGCCATCGGAGCGCGCAGTGATCTCACAGTAGCAAGCGCCAACTCCAGGCGCTCGACGCCGCGGTGCTGAGTGGCATAAGTGGGTTGGATGAAGCTGGTCATGATAAATCCTTACAGAGAGTCCCTGCACTCGACAGCAGGAACGACAGCGTCATACTAGGGTTTACACCAATATTATTCAAGTTTATATTTGTGATGAAATCTATTCACCATGGTGATGGCCACTGAACAAAAACTCCCCAATTTCCGCACGCTCGACCTCAATTTGCTGCGCGTGTTCGACGAGGTTATGGCCGAGCGCAGTTTGACGCGGGCGGCGCGCAAACTGTCGATCACCCAGCCTGCCGTCAGCAACGCCCTGCGCCGTTTTCGCCAGGCCGTGGGCGACGAACTGATCAAGCGCGATGGTCAGGCGATGGCGCCCACACCCCGTGCGCTGGCACTTTGGCCGGCGGTGCGCGAGGCACTGCGCCAAATCGAGGATGTGCTGAGTCCCGGCAGTTTTGATCCGGCACAGGCCAGCAACACTTTTGTGTTGGCCATGGCCGACGCCACCGCCGCCGAGTTGATACCAGGTTTGGTCGATACGCTGGAACGCGAGGCGCCTGGCATCTCCATCCGGGTTGTGCCCTTGACGACGCGCGATCCACGCCCCCTGCTCGACGATGGCAGCGTCGATCTGGCGATTGGCTTTTTCCCTGCCACTTTCGCCAATTTGACGGCGCGCGTCCAAGCCGGCGAAGCGGTGGCTTTCGCACATCAACGACTCTACAGCGGTGAATACCTGTGCGCGATGCGCGTCGACCATCCCTTGGCCAAGGGCCCCCTCACGCTCAACCGTTACTGCGCAGCGCGCCATCTGATAGTGAGCTTTTCAGGGCGCCCCTATGGCTTTGTCGATGAGGCGCTGGCGGCAATAGGTCGCAAACGCCGCATTGTGCTGACGGTCAATCAGTTTTTTGCGGCCAGCAAAGTGACAAGTCAATCCAACTTGCTTACCGTTCTGCCGCGTCACTTTGTCGACAGCACTGGCCTGGCCAATGAGCTCAGCTTGCGACCCCTTCCGTTTGCCTTGCCTGCCATTCATATCGACGCGCTTTGGCATCACCGCCTGCATCGTGCCAGCGCGCACGAATGGCTACGCGCCACACTGATGGGCGTCGCCAAAACCGTGTTTGGTTCATCATGAAGATTCAACTGCTGTCCGATCTGCATCTGGAGGTGCACCCGCACTGGCGCGCCACGCCAGCTCCGGGCGCCGACCTGCTGGTGCTGGCCGGGGACATTGGCTCCTACCAGGCCGGCTCCCTGTTGACGGATCAAGACTTTGGTCTGACACAGTTTTCACCTCGCCATGGCTGGCCAACGCCGGTGCTCTTCGTGCCGGGCAATCATGAATACGACAGACTCGAATTTGACGTAGCCCATGCGCGCCTGCTTGACACCTGCGAGCGCCTGGGCATTGGTTGGCTGGAGCGCGAGGTCATCTGTTATCGCGATGCACAGGGTAGGGCTGTGCGCTTCGTCGGAACCACCCTGTGGAGCGACTTCGACGCCCTCGGCCCGTCGGCTCAGGCTGTGGAATCCGGTTCAACCACGCTGCTGGTGCAACAGCTCAAGGCGCGCGACAAGGCCTTTCGCGCGGCCAATTACTACCTGAAGAAGGCGGCCAGCACGCGTCATGGCCTGCCCATGCTCGCCGAGCAAGTGCGCGAGCAGTCTCTGCTTTGCCAAGAATGGTTGAACCAGATACTGCTGCAAGCCTTCGATGGCAGCACAGTCGTCGTCACGCATTTCGCCCCCAGCCTGATGAGCGCCGACCCGCGCTATGGACTGACTCCGGGCAGCGCCGGCTTCTGCAATGCACTCGACGCGCTATTGCCGCACGCGCAGCTGTGGTTGCACGGACACCTGCACGCCCCCAGCGATTATGTCCTGGGCGGCTGCCGCGTCATCGCCAACCCGCTGGGCTATGCCCGCAAAAACGAGCAGCACGCCTTCCAGGCCAGCTTGTGCATTGAGGTGTAAGCCCGCAGGCTGATCGCCGCCCCAAGTCATCCAAGGCGTGCGGGCTGGCGTGGTTACACTGGCGCTTTGATAGAGGAGCGCCCATGAAGATTCTTCTCGCCGTCGATGGCAGTCCCTATACCAAGAAGATGCTGGCTTACCTGGCCACGCATGACGAGTTGTTTACCAAGAACAATGATTACACCGTGTTCACGGTTCAGCCCACGCTGCCGCCGCGCGCACGTGCCGCTGTGGGCAAAGACATCGTTGACAACTACTACACGACCGAGGCCGAAAAAGTGTTGGCGCCGGTGTCGAAATTTTTGCTGCGCCACGGCATCGACGCCAAGAGCAGTTGGAAGATCGGACACGCCGGCGAGACCATCGCCAAGTTGGCCGACAGCGGCAAGTTTGACCTGCTGATCATGGGCTCGCACGGTCACGGCACGCTGGTCAACCTGGTTATGGGTTCGGTTGCCACGCAGGTGCTGGCCCATTGCAAGGTACCCATCCTGCTGGTGCGCTAGGCTGCGACGGCTCAACTGAGTGCCTGCACGGCGGCCGTGGTCAAGGCGTCGGTGAGCGCATCCAGGACCGCGGAGTCAAGGTTCCAGCAGTGCCAGTACAGCTCGACTGGCAGGGCCTGGCCCGGTGCAATGTCAACCAGAAGACCTTGCTTGAGCTGCTGCCGAACCTGCAACTCGGGCAGTACGCACACACCCCAGCCATCCAGCACCGCCCGCACCTGGCCTTCCGAGCTGGGAACGTAGAGTTGACTCAAG
>CAYHDD010000006.1:11029-18623 GCA_964355195.1 uncultured Rhodoferax sp.
AAGGAAGGCTGTCGCAGATTCAGAGCACGCCCGACAAACTCGGACTGCAGATCGTCCTTGCGATTGAAGGCCACAAAGGGCAGCGCGCGAAAATTGTGCGGCGACAGGCCATCAGGGCAATGCTTCTCAGCGTAGGCGGCTTGCGCTACCGCCACATAACGCATGGCGCCCAGCGGCACCAATCGACAACTGCGCAGAGCCTGCTTGACCGTGGTGACGCAGCCCAGCACCTGTCCCTCACGCAGCCACTCAATCGTGAAGTCCTGATCGTCGGTGATGATTTCCAGTCCCAGACCCATGCGCGCGAGCTGACCCAGGGCTGGAATGGCCCAGGTCGCGATGCTGTCGGCATTGATGGCAATCGACACACGCTGGGCATCCGGGCTATTGGCCAAGGCGCCCGGTGTGAGGTCTTTCAGGTCGCGTTCCAAATCGGTCCTGAGCAAGCGCATCTGCATCGCGTGCTTGAGCAACAGGCGTCCGGCGGGTGTCGCTCGCAAGGGTCGTGTGCGCACTATCAGCACGGTGCCGACTTGCACCTCGAGCGTGCGCAGGCGTTGCGACACCGCCGACTGGGTAATCGAGAGCCGCACCGCAGCACGCTCAAACCCGCCCTCCTCGACGATGGCGGCAAGACACTCCAGGGCGTTGGCGTCGAAAGTGCTCATATTAGAAATATTTATAACCTGTCATAAAGTTTAGCGCTTCTTGTGGAACGACTCAGGAGCCCGGTACTAGGTCCATGCAATCGGTGGCTGCGTTGACAAGCAACAAATCAAACGGCTTGCCATGAGGCGAGTCTTGTCCGATCATGGGGGTTCTTATGCACACAGTTCGACCAGCTGCCGTTGCCGGCACCTTTTATCCAGGGCAGGATGGCGCACTCGCCAGCGCTGTACTGAGCTTGTTGGCGAACGCCGGCTCGCCCCTCGACGACGGCGCTCGCATTCCTAAAGCGATCATCGTCCCGCACGCTGGTTACATCTACTCCGGCGCCACCGCGGCACAGGGCTATGCGCGGCTGCGTGCAGCACGCGCTCGCATCCGACGCGTCGTCTTGCTGGGCCCGGTGCACCATGTGCCTGTGCGCGGCTTGGCCCTACCCGGCGTCGATGCCTTTGCCACGCCCTTGGGTGAAGTGGCCATTGACCAGGCTGCCGTGGCTGAATTGGCTGCCTTGCCGCAGGTCCAGTCAAACGCGGCAGCGCATGCACGTGAGCACTCGCTGGAGGTGCAATTGCCGTTCCTGCAATCGGTGCTGGATGACTTCAAAGTGGTACCGCTGGCGGTTGGCGATGCGACTCCCGCCGAGGTCGCCGAGGTGCTGGAAACGCTTTGGGGTGGCGCGGAAACCTTGATCGTCGTCAGCTCCGACCTGTCGCATTTTCTGCCCTACCGGGAGGCTCAGACGACCGACCGCGAGACGGTGCGAAAGATCACCGGACTCAACGGCCCCATCACACACCAACAGGCTTGTGGCGGCACCCCCATCAACGGCCTGCTGCTGGCCGCCCAACGCCATGGGTTACAGCCCGAGCTATTGGGACTCTGCAACTCGGGCGACAGCGCGGGCGACAAGAACCGTGTCGTCGGTTACGCCGCGTTTGCCTTCCTGAACGCCGGCCCGTCTGATATCGCCGACAAAAGGGGCGCAAGCATGCTGGCGATTGCGCGAGCGTCGATTTCGACGGCCCTCGGAGGCAGCGTCAAGCTTGCCGACGATCAGCCCTGGCTGCAGGAACCAGGTGCCAGTTTTGTGACCCTGACGCAGCGCGGGCAACTGCGAGGCTGCATCGGTTCGCTCGAAGCGCGCCGCTCCCTGCTCTCCGACATTCAGGCCAACGCGGTGGCCGCGGCGCTACACGACCCGCGTTTTGCGCCCCTCACGCTGGCTGAGCTTGCCAATATCGAGATCGAGGTCTCCTTGCTGTCGCCAATGCGGCCTCTGCACTTCGACAGCGAGGCGCAGGCGTTGTCGCAGTTGCAACCCGGCGTTGACGGTGTGGTCTTTGAATTCGGTCAGCACCGCAGCACGTTCTTGCCGCAAGTGTGGGAGCAACTGCCGTGCGCACGGGAGTTCATGGCCCATCTGAAACACAAGGCCGGCTTGCCTGCCGACTTCTGGGCCAAAGGGGTGCGCCTGTCCCGCTACTCGGTGCGTAAGTGGAAGGAGAGTGAGCTGCATCGGCAGATCACGCCGGCCCGCTGAAGGCGAGACGCATGACACAAGAGTCTGATTACCTGGCCAGCTACTGGCACCTGCTGGCCGATGGTCGCATGCAGTGCGACCTGTGCCCGCGCGACTGCAAACTGCATGACGGCCAGCGCGGTGCCTGCTTTGTGCGCGCTCGCCGCGGCGGGCAGATGGTTCTGACAACCTACGGGCGCTCCTCAGGCTTTTGTATCGACCCGATCGAGAAGAAGCCGCTCAACCACTTCTATCCTGGCAGCAGTGTGCTCTCGTTCGGCACGGCAGGCTGCAATCTGGCCTGCAAGTTCTGCCAGAACTGGGACATCAGCAAGTCACGCGACATGGATCGCCTCATGGACCGGGCCGCACCCGCCGCCATCGCCGCCGCCGCGCAACAGCACCAATGCCAGAGCGTCGCCTTTACCTACAACGACCCGGTAATCTTCGCCGAGTACGCCATGGACGTCGCCGATGCCTGCCATGCCTTGGGTGTTCGGACCGTGGCGGTCACCAACGGCTATATGCACGACGCCGCACGGCGCGATTTCTACGCCAAGATGGACAGCGCCAACGTTGATCTGAAGGCCTTCACCGAGGACTTCTACTACAAGCTCACTGGCTCCCATCTACAGCCGGTGCTCGACACCCTGACCTACCTCCAGCACGAGACCCAGGTCTGGCTCGAAATCACCACCTTGTTGATCCCCGGCCAGAATGACTCGGACGCCGAAATTGCCGCACTTTGTAAATGGGTATACCAGCAACTCGGAGCAGACGTACCGCTGCATTTCTCTGCCTTTCACCCCGACCACAAGATGCTCGATGTGCCGGCCACCCCAACGGCGACGCTGGTGCGTGCGCGCCGTATCGGCATGCAGGAAGGGCTGCACTACGTCTACACCGGCAATGTGCACAACATCGAGGGTGACACCACTTTTTGCCCCAAGTGCACCGCACCGTTGATCGTGCGCGACTGGTACCTGATCAAGCAGTACCAGCTAGACGCCCAAGGCCACTGTCCGGACTGCGGCACGGCCGTGGCGGGGCGTTTTGCGGCACAGGCGGGTCACTTTGGACGCCAGCGCATTCCCGTCAGCATCGGTACCCTGTCATTGGGCAGCTCACAGGGATCGCTTCAGTAGTTCGATCACACCATCATCCTCGAGCGGTCCGAAGTGGCGGTAGAACTGACCCACGGCCTGGAAGAAGGCCGGTGTTTGCAGACAAACCACTTCATCCGCCAGCGTCACCACCCATCCGCTCGGCAATCAGACAAACATCCTACCTGCCGAAGCTTGCGGCAACTGCTGAAGCTTGGCTTGAGTTTTCTCAACATGTTGCGCCCGCCTTTGCCTATTCTCAAGACTTGGATTTGCTGCTGTGTGTTTCATTTCCTGGAGCAAGCATGAAAACCGATTTGGATCTGAAGAAGGACGTGTTGAACGAGCTGTCCTGGGACCCACTCGTGCCCGAGACCATGGTAGGCGTCAGCGTCAGCGAGGGCGTGGTCACCTTGACGGGCCACCTGGACAGCTACGCCGAAAAGATTGCTACCAAGCGAGCCATCGAACGGGTGGTCGGCGTCAAGGCCATTGCGCTCGAAATTGATGTGGTGCCAGAGGGCAGCCACAAGCGCAGCGACACGGAAATTGCCATTGGGGTGGAACATGCGCTAGGCTGGAACAGCTCGGTGCCCAAGGACCAGGTTCACTTCATCGTGGAAAAGGGCTGGGTGACACTGCGCGGCGAAGTTGATTGGGACTTTCAGCGCCGCTCGATCGAACGCATGATCCGCCCGCTCAAGGGCGTGGTCGGCATCACCAACGACATCACTATCAAGTCCGTGCCAGTTCCGGTCAACCTGTCGAGCCGGATCCAGGAGGCACTGACCCGCCAAGCCACGCGCGAGGCCAAACGGATAGAAATCCTGATCGATGGCGGTGTCGTCACACTGCGCGGACACGTTCACTCCTGGGCCGAGAGAAATGCGGCAGAGGGCGCTACCTGGTCGGCTCCCGGAGTGAGTCGGGTCAACAACCAGCTCACCATCGAGGCCTAGCCTACAAGATGACAACCAGACTGAAAGACTTCGCGAGCTCGAGCGTCGCTGCGGTCGAGCCGCAAACCTCTGCCCTGCTGGTGTCGCGCCTCATGCGCCAACACCACATCGGTGCCATTGTCGCGGTGGAAGCCGGCGAAAAGAATCGACCAGTGGGCATCGTGACGGATCGCGATCTGGTGCTTGAACTGATGTCCGAAGGGCTGGAGGTGCTGGGGCTGCCGCTGGCGGTCGGCCTGCCGCTGGCCGACAAGATGCAAGGTCGCCCGGCGCGGACGGCCTGCTTCTTTGCCGAGGGCGCCAGGACAAAGCGTACCCGCCGACCGGCAGTTTGCGCGCACCCGCACGCGGCACACGTGCCGCCGACGCTGATTTTGCGCACCGATCAAAACCTCTGCCTCGACAATGCGCAAGCGCGCTAGCGCGGCCTCAGCCTGGCACCGGTGGCTGGTGCGCCTGTCGCAAGCACTCCTGAAAAGCCAGAGTGGCACGAGAAGGCTGCGGGTTGCGTCGCACGATGCAAAAAAAGTTGCACAGGTATCGAAACAGCTCCGGTTTGATGGCGCGCATCTGACCGTGCTCGACGAATGCCTGCGCATAGTGGTCTGGCAAAAACCCGAGGTACTTACCGGAGAGGATCAGCGTGGCGATGGATTCCTGATCGTAGCCGGTGGCTTTGCGCGTCAAACGGCGCTGCTGACTCATTTCCATGTTCGGCGAGTGGTAGCCGAGACCGGCAAAACTGCGTGTGCTCAGATCGGTCCAATCCATGGTCGTCGGCTCGCCCTGGAACAGGGCATGCTGTGTGCCGCAATAAAGCAGCATCGTCTCGCCAAACAGTTGCTGATAGGCCAGCGTCTCTGAACTGCGGTGCCCCGGGATCACACCGACCTGAAACTGGCCGTCGATGACGCCACGCTCGATGCTGTTGAGTGGCGCCACAAACAAATGCAGGCTGACCTCGGGCGCCTTTTCTGAAAATAGGGCAATTGCATGACCCAGGTGCGCCTGCGGGTTGCTGGCGGTCTTGTCAAAGACGGCGATATTGAGCCGCCCGCCCATGCGGCGGTGAATCTCATCAACGCTGGAGCGAAACGCATCGACGCCGGCCAACAGGCGAAGCGTCTCGGCGTAAATCTGCTGGCCCTCGTTGGTCACCGCAAAACCGGCGCGCCCGCGTCGGCACAGGGTCAAGCCAAGGCGCACTTCCAAGTCCTTGACATGGCGACTGACGGTGGAGGTACCTATGTTGAGCTCCAGTTCGGCCGCCGCCATGCCGCCACACTCCACCACGCTCTTGAAGACGCGCAGCAGTCGAATGTCCATGTCGCTCACCTGTCCCAGGGCGGCTCGTATTTTTACTTGCATAGATTGCTAACTTAGTCGTGATACTTATACATTTATAAGAGTAACAGACAAGTTCAGAATCGCACAATCCTTTCCAATCAGGAGCCGAAATGGACATGAACGACGCGCAACACCTCGCCACCACCCGCCTTGACGGCGCCTGGCTCGACGCCCACTGGATGCCTTTCACAGGCAACCGCGATTTCAAAGCCAATCCGCGCATGATGATGTCGGCGCAGGGCTGCTATTACACCGATCAGCATGGCAAACAGATTTTTGATGGCTTATCCGGGCTGTGGTGCTGCGGCTTGGGCCACGGGCGTCGCGAGATCACCGAAGCGGTGGCAAAGCAAATGGCGACGCTGGACTACTCGCCAGCCTTTCAGTTTGGCCATCCCTTGTCTTTTGCGTTGGCCAACAAGCTCAAGGAATTGACCCCCGCCGGGCTGGACTATGTATTCTTTACCGGCTCGGGCTCGGAGGCTGCCGACACCTCGCTCAAGATGGCACGCGCCTACTGGCGAGCCAAAGGACAGGCCAGCAAGACGCGGCTGATCGGGCGCGAAAAGGGCTATCACGGCGTCAATTACGGTGGCATTTCGGTCGGCGGCATCGTCGGTAACCGCAAGACCTTTGGTCAAGGAATCGAGGCCGACCACCTGCCGCACACGCAGCTCGCCAGCAATGCATTTTCACGCGGTATGCCCGACAAGGGCGCCGAGTTGGCCGACGACCTGCTCAAACTCATCACGCTGCACGATGCCAGCAACATTGCGGCGGTCATCGTTGAGCCATTCGCCGGATCGGCGGGCGTGGTCATCCCGCCTAAAGGCTACCTGGGACGCCTGCGCGATATTTGCAGCGCCAACAATATTCTGCTGATCTTTGACGAAGTGATCACGGGCTTTGGCCGCGCCGGCGCCTACACTGGGGCAGAGGCCTTCGGCGTGACGCCGGACATCATGAATATCGCCAAGCAGATCACCAACGGCGCGCAGCCGATGGGTGCAGTACTGGCCAAGAAAGACATTTACGACACCTTCATCGCCCAGGGTGGGCCTGACTACATGCTGGAGTTTGCGCACGGCTACACCTACTCGGCACATCCGGTCGTCTGCGCCGCCGCCCTGGCCACGCTCGACTTGCTGGTAAGGGAGAACTCGGTGGAACAAGTGAAGGCCCTGGCACCTTATTTTGAAAATGCGGTGCACAGCCTCAAGGGCAGCAGGCATGTCACCGACATCCGCAATTTCGGCCTCGCTGCCGGTTTGACCATCGACGCGCTGCCGGGCGAGCCGGCGCGTCGACCATACGATATTGCCATGGCCATGTTGCGCAAGGGCTTCTACGTGCGCTACGGTGGCGACACGATCCAGCTGGCGCCCCCCTTCATCACGACGTCGGCACAGATTGACAGCTTGATCAATGCGCTGGGCGAGTCCATCAATCAAACCGCCTGAAATGCGGCCTTCGCCGCAATGACGGTCTTAAGAAAAGTGTCACTATGCAAAACCTACCCCTGATTCAACACCTGATCGACGGCAAACTCAGCTCCGGCGGTTTTCGTTCGCAAGAGGTATTCAACCCGGCCACCGGCAAGGCGGAGAAGAACCTGCTGCTCGCCGACAAGCTGACCGTTGAGCACGCCATCGCGTCAGCCCAAGCCGCCTACCCGGCCTGGCGCGCCACACCGCCGCTCAAGCGTGCGCGTGTAATGAGCAAGCTCAAGACCTTGTTGGAAGAAAACGCCGACGCCATCTGCGCCTTGGTCACGGCCGAGCACGGCAAGGTGCTCAGCGATTCTCTAGGCGAATTGCAGCGCGGCATCGAAAACGTCGAGTACGCCAGTTACGTGCCGCAACTGCTCAAAGGCGAGCACAGCAAGAATGTCGGCCCCGGAATGGACTCCTGGAGTGAGTTCCAGGCGCTCGGCGTGACTGCGGGCATCACGCCCTTCAACTTCCCTGTCATGGTGCCGCTATGGATGTGGCCGATGG
>CAYHDD010000007.1:0-18016 GCA_964355195.1 uncultured Rhodoferax sp.
GCAGGGCGCGGCACCGACATTGTGCTGGGCGGCAATGTCAGCAAGGCAATCGAGGCGGTCGAGGCAAATGAGGCGCTTGATGCTGCCGCAAAACAGCAGGAGATCGACGCCATCCGCAGTCGATGGACCAAAGATCACGAGCAGATCACGGCATTGGGTGGCTTGCGCATCATTGCCACCGAACGTCACGAGTCACGTCGCATCGACAACCAGTTGCGTGGCCGCTCAGGGCGCCAGGGCGATCCCGGCTCATCGCGCTTCTACCTCAGTCTGGATGACGCCTTGATGCGCATCTTTGCCGGTGACCGGGTGAAGGCCATCATGGACCGGCTGAAGATGCCTGATGGCGAGGCAATCGAGGCCGGCATCGTGACGCGCAGCATCGAGAGCGCTCAGCGCAAGGTTGAGGCGCGCAATTTCGATATGCGCAAGCAATTGCTCGAATACGACGACGTCTCCAATGACCAGCGCAAGGTGATTTACCAGCAGCGCAACGAGATCCTGGACGCCAAAGACCTGACCGCCCAGATCACCTCTTTGCGTGAAGGCTGTTTCAATGACTTGGTGCGTCAGTTTGTGCCGCCTGAATCGGTCGAGGAGCAGTGGGAGCTGGCGGCGCTGGAGAAGATTTTGGCTGATGAGTGGAAGCTCAACGTGGCGCTGGGCGGCATGGTGACTGAGGCCAGTGCGATCACCGACGAAGACCTTCTGGTTGCAGTGCGCAGCGAGGCCGGCAAGGTGTTTGCCGAGAAGGTGGAGCAGGTCGGACTCGAGAACTTCACGCAGTTCGAGCGTATGGTGCTGCTGCAAAGCATAGACACCCACTGGCGCGAACACCTGAGTTCACTCGATTACCTGCGCCAGGGCATCCATTTGCGCGGCTATGCGCAGAAGCAGCCCAAGCAGGAGTACAAGCGCGAAGCCTTTGAGCTGTTCGGACAACTGCTTGACGCCGTCAAGAACGATGTGACCCGGTTGCTGATGACGGTCCAGGTGCAGTCGGGCGAGCAGATTGAGCAGGCAGCGGAGGACATGGAGGCGCGTGCTGAAAGCATTGCCAACGTGACTTACAGCGCACCCACGGAAACCGGAGAGGTGCTGACCACGGTGGACGCGAGCACCGTGGTGCAGCGTGTCGGGCGCAACGAACCATGCCCCTGCGGAAGTGGCAAGAAATACAAGCATTGCCACGGGAGACTAAATTAAGTTCATTGCGGGATGTCGGTATTCCGCGCCCTTTCTCCAAATGATTTAGAGGTCCGTATGACCGTCAATTTGTCACCCCCCAACCGGGCCGAACTCTTTCCCATTGCCGGTGTGCGCCTGGGCGTCACGGAGGCGGGCGTGCGCAAGCCTGGTCGCAAAGACTTGCTCGTGTTGTTGCTGGATGCGGGCGCTTCGGTCGCCGGCGTGTTCACGCAGAATCGGTTTTGCGCCGCGCCGGTGCAGATTTGCCGCGAGCATCTGGCCAGTGGCAGCGCGGTGCGCGCCATGCTCATCAACACTGGCAATGCCAATGCCGGCACCGGTGAGCCGGGGCGCCAGCACGCCCTGCAGACTTGCGTTACGTTGGCGCACAAACTGGCGCTGGAGTCAAACCAGGTGCTGCCGTTTTCAACCGGCGTCATCATGGAACCGCTGCCCGTGGCGCGCATCGAGGCCGGGCTTGACGGCGCACTGGCCGACGCACGTGAGGACAACTGGCTGCGCGCCGCTGAAGCGATCATGACGACCGACACCGTGGCCAAAGCCTTCGGCACTCAATTGATGATCGAAGGTGCTCTGGTCAGCATCACTGGCATCAGCAAGGGCGCCGGCATGATCCGTCCCAATATGGCGACCATGCTCGGCTTTCTGGCTACCGATGCCAAGGTCAGCCCGGCTGTGATGCAGCAATTGGTCACTGAATTGGCTGAGGCGTCATTCAATCGAGTCACTGTCGATGGCGATACGTCCACCAATGACTCCTTCCTGCTGGTTGCCAGTAACCGGGCGCAGCATGCGGTGATTGACTGTCTCGACAGCGTCAACGCGCAGCGGCTCAAGGCCGGCTTGCTGGAAGTCGCACGCAAGCTGGCGCAGGCCATCGTGCGCGATGGCGAAGGGGCGACCAAGTTCATCAGCATCCTGGTCGAGGGTGGCAAGACTCAAGCAGAGTGCCGCCAAGTGGCCTACGCCATCGCCCATTCACCGCTCGTGAAAACGGCATTTTTTGCCAGTGACCCCAACCTGGGGCGCATTCTGGCGGCCGTCGGCTACGCCGGCATTGCAGATCTGGACCAGAGTGGGATTGATCTGTATCTGGACCAGGTGCATGTCGCCACGCAGGGCGGGCGCCATCCTGACTACCGTGAGGAAGACGGTCAGCGCGTCATGCGCCAGAGCGAGATCACGGTGCGTGTGCTGTTGGGGCGGGGCGTGGCCGCCGATACAGTCTGGACTTGCGACCTCAGCCACGACTACGTTTCGATCAACGCCGACTACCGCTCATGAGTCAGCAACTGGAACATCTGTTGCGGCGCGCCGAGCAACTGATCAACCGCGTTGAAGCCGCCTTGCCACAAGCGCTCGCTGCGCCCGACTGGAGCGCCTCGGTGGCCTACCGTTATCGCAAGCGCGCTGCCGGTCACGGCGTGTTGCAACCGGTGCGTCACGTCGGCAGCATGCGTTTGGCCGATTTGCGCGAAATTGACACCCAGAAGGAAAAAATTCAACGCAACACACTACAGTTTGTGAACGGTCAACCGGCCAACAATGTGTTGCTGACTGGCGCGCGTGGTACGGGAAAATCTTCACTGATCAAAGCCTGTCTGAACGAATACGCGGTCTCGGGTTTACGCTTGATCGAGGTTGACAAGGCGGACTTGATCGATCTGCCCGCCATCGTCGATGTGGTGTCCGAGCAACCCGAGAAATTCATCGTCTACTGTGATGACCTGAGTTTCGAAGACGGCGAGCCAGGTTACAAGGCGCTGAAATCCATTCTGGACGGCTCGGTGGCCGTGACCACGCCCAATGTTCTGATTTACGCCACCAGCAACCGGCGTCACTTGCTGCCGGAGTACCTCAAGGAGAACCTCAGCTATACCCATACCGACGAGGGCGAGGTTCATCCGGGGGAGGTGGTCGAGGAAAAAATCTCGCTCTCCGAACGCTTTGGGTTATGGGTCAGCTTCTACCCCTTCACCCAGGACGAATACCTGGGCATCGTGGCGCAGTGGTTGGCGTCGTTTGGTGTGTCGCTGAGCGCCATCGAGGCGGCGCGAGCGCAGGCCTTGATCTGGGCGTTGGAGCGCGGTTCGCGTAGCGGGCGGGTGGCCTACCAGTTTGCGCGTGACTATGCTGGCCACAGCGGTGCTCGCGCGTGAAGCAATCCGTGCTGGTGGCCGACGCGCAAGTGCCACGTCCGGCGACTGAGCAACGCCCTCTGACTGAGGTGGCGGTTGGTGTCTTGATTCGTGCCAACGGTGATTTCCTGCTGACGACCCGACCCGAGGGCAAGGTCTACCCCGGCTACTGGGAGTTTCCTGGTGGCAAGCAGGAAGTCGGTGAAAGCGCAGCGCAGGCTTTGGAGCGCGAATTGCACGAAGAACTGGGTATCCGGATCGGACCCGCCCGTCCGTGGCGCGGTACGACCGTTGACTACCCGCATGCGCTGGTGCGTTTGAATTTCTTCAAGGTCTACCAGTGGAGCGGCGAACTGGAGATGCGCGAGGGTCAGTCGTATTCGTGGCAGGCTTTGCCGGTGCAAGTGACGCCCTTGCTGCCGGGCACGCTTCCGGTGCTTCAGTGGCTGGCCGAGGAAGGTGGCGCATCGTCACCGGTCTGATCTTCTGGCAACGGGTTGACGGGCATGCGAAAACTCTCGCTGGCCCAGGCTCCCAGATCGGTGCTCTTGCAACGCGCGCTACAGAACGGCCGAAACGGGTTGGCTGGGGCGTACAGTGCGTCCACACCGCAACTTGGGCAAGTGACGGTCTTGGTTGAGGTGCCGGTGGCTTTCTGGCTGCTGCTCATGAACACAGGGTCAAGTCAAAAGAGGTGTCGTCCGGGCTCGCGTGCAACTTGTCGTCGGCCTCCTGGCGCATCAAGCGGATCGACACCATCAGCCGGTTGCCACTGATCTCGGGAATCAAATCCAGCGCCCGATCGAGCGTCATGCGCAGCAGCTGGAAGGTCTTTCCTTGCGGCAGATTCTGTTGAAACTGCCCACCCACGGCCATCACTTTTTGTGCTCCGCTGGACTCGCGCAGCAGCTTGAGCAAGATAAAGATGGCGTCAGCCAGAGGCGTCAAACTACTCGTCCAACGCTCCAGATCGGCACGCCGCTGCGTGCCGTCCTTTTGCTGCCAGGCGTAATAGGCTGGCAGGTCGAATTCGCAAGTGCCACCCGGAATACCGATCCGACTGCGAATACTCATCAGCCAGTCGTTCTCGGTCAGCGCATACCCGGCCTTGCCCGGCAGATTGTTCATGGCCTGGAAGCATTGATCCACCTGCGCAAAAATCTTGTCCAGCACCTGGTGCGCGATGGCCGGGTTGTTGCGGTAGGTATCCAGAACATGCTTTTGCTTGTCCAGGTCCTTCAGTACATCGGACTTGAGGTCGGCACGTGCCGCCACATCCATAACTTCAAAGATGGTGGCGAGCGCGAAGTGGTGATCCAGCGCTGGCTCGCGTGAGATGAATTCGCTCAGACGCAGAAAAAGATGTTCGAGTCGCAAATAGGTGCGAATGCGCTCGTTAAAGGGGTATTCGTAAAGGATCACGCTGGTTTCTTTGCTAGGCTGAAGGGGCCGCCAACCTCGATGATAGCCCGAAGCGATGCGAGATCTGGAGCAGCTGAGCGCTCAAATCGTGGATTGACAGATCGACATTGAAGAGCACGCTGTCAGCTGCGCTCAGGCGCTGCTCACGGGTGGCCTGGGAAGCGATGATGCGTTCGACCTCGGCCCGCGCCAAGCCGCTGCGCGCCATCACCCGGCTGATTTGAACTTCGGGTGTGCAGTCGACCACCAGCACGTGGTCAACCGATAGGCGCCAACTCCTGGACTCGACCAGAAGCGGCACATCGAACACGATGCAGGGTCGGCATTGGCTCTCAAACAGCGTCGCCTGGCGTCTCGTTTCCAGCGCCACCAGGGGATGAATGATCGCCTCCAGGCGCTGGCGCGCCTGGCTGTCGCTGTGCACCAATGCGCGCATTTTGTCGCGCACCAGTGCCCCGTGGGCATCGATAAACTGCGCGCCAAAGGCGCTGGCAATGGCGGGCAGGGCGAGACCGTCGATGGCCGTGAGCTGGCGTGAAATCGCGTCGGCGTCGACCAGCGCGGCGCCCTGGCGCACCAGCAGCGCGGCCACGGTGCTCTTGCCGCTGCCGATGCCGCCGGTCAGTCCAAGCCGAACAGTGACCGACACGGCTCAGAGCCCGACCACGCGCAGCATGGCGTCTGGGCCAAACAGCATGATGCACAGGCCGGCGCCAGCCAGAAAGGGCCCGAACGGGATCACCCCACCGTCGCGCAGACCGCTGGTGAATTTCATGGCGATGCCGATCAACGCGCCGATCACCGAGGACATCAGAATGATCGGCACCAAAGCCTGCCAGCCAAACCAGGCGCCGAGCGCGGCCAGCAGTTTGAAGTCGCCGTAGCCCATGCCCTCCTTGCCGGTGGCCAACTTGAACGCCCAATAGACCGACCACAAGGAAAGGTAGCCGGCCACGGCTCCCCAAAAGGCGGATGGCAGGCTTACAGGCGTCCATTGGAGTGCGGCAGCCGTCAGACCTGCCCAGAGTAGCGGCAGCGTCAGCACATCGGGTAGCAGCGTGGTGTCCCAGTCGATCAGCGCCACGCCGAGCAGCGTGGCGCAAAAGGTGCTCCATAGCAAGGCGGTTTCCCCCGCGCCCCAGCGCCAGGCGCAAAAGAAGAAGAGGGCGGCGCTGGCCAGTTCAACCAGCGGGTAGCGCAGACTGATGGGGTTTTGGCAAGCCGAACAGCGCCCTTTCAGGAACAGATAGCTCAATACCGGAATGTTTTCAACCCAGTGGATCGTGTGCCCACATTGCGGACAACGCGAGCGCGGTAGCAGCAGGTTAAAGGGCTCGGTGGGTACCGGTGCTGGCGACGCAGTGTCAAGTTCGGCGCACTCGGCACGCCACTGCGTCTCCAGCATGATGGGCAGGCGGTGAATCAATACATTCAGAAAACTGCCAATCAGCAACCCAAGCCCGCCAAAGAGGGCGGCGTCGAAGCCCTGAGATACCAGCATCAGACCACCGCCCCCAGTTTGAAGATCGGCAGGTACATGGCAACCACAATGCCGCCAATAATGACACCCAGAACCACGATGATGATGGGCTCCATCAGACTGGAGATGCCGGCCACCATGTCGTCAACCTCTGCCTCATAAAAGTCTGCCGCCTTGCCCAGCATGTGGTCGATCGAGCCTGACTCTTCACCAATCGCACACATCTGTAACACCATGCTGGGAAACAGGTTCACGTTGCCCATCGCCACGGTCAGTGCCGTGCCGGTTGAAACTTCCTGCTGAATTTGGCGGGTTGCCACAGCATAGACAGCATTGCCGGCCGCACCCCCTACCGAATCCAGCGCTTCAACCAGAGGCACACCGGCGGCGAACATGGTGGCCAGCGTGCGCGTCCAGCGCGCGATGCAGGACTTGTCCACCAGCACGCCGAAGATCGGCATGTGCAGCAGCACACGATCCATCACATGCTGCATCTTCTCGTTGCGCCGCCAGGCCTGCATGAAGAAATAGATGCCGCCGCCAATGCCACCGAAGATCAGCCACCAGTAATTCACAAAGACTTCGCTGATGGCGATCACCATCAGGGTTGGGCCCGGCAGGTCAGCACCAAAATTGGCAAAGACCTGCTTGAATGCCGGTACCACAAAGATCATGATGACGGCTGTCACGACAAAGGCGACCACCAGTACCGAGATGGGGTACATCAGGGCCGACTTGATCTTCGACTTCATGGCCTCGGTCTTTTCCATGTAGACCGCCAGACGGTCCAGCAGGTTGTCCAGAATACCGGCCGCCTCGCCGGCTTCGACCAGATTGCAGTACAGCGCATTGAAGTACAGCGGGTACTTGCGAAAGGCGACGCTGAGCGAAGTTCCGGTTTCAACGTCGGTGCGAATGTCGTGGAGAAGTTTGGTCACGCTCGGGTTGGGGTTGCCACGCCCGACGATGTCAAACGCCTGCAGCAGGGGAACTCCGGCCTTCATCATGGTCGCCAACTGTCGCGTGAAAATCGCCAGGTCTTTGGGCTTGATGGATTTTCCGCTGCGCATTCTGCGCTTCTTGATCTTGGACGGCGTGACCCCTTGGCGGCGCAGGGCGGCCTGCACCTGGTGTTCGCCACCGGCCCGCATTTCACCGCGGACCTGTTTGCCGCTGCGGTCACGGCCTTCCCACTCGAAGACGAATTCCTTGACGCCGGTTGACTTTGAAGTTGCCATCGTTTTCTCTGATTGCCTATTGATTGGTTACAGCGAGCACTTCCTCGAGCGAAGTCAGGCCCGACTTGACTTTGCGCAGACCGGCCTGGCGCAGCGTGCGAACGCCCTCGCGCGCGGCTTGTTCGGCGACCTCCAGAGCGTTGCCGTCGCGCAGAATGATGCGTTGCATGTCCTCTGTGATCGGCAGCACCTGGTAGATGCCGATGCGCCCCTTGTAGCCGTTGTTGCAGTGGTCGCAGCCCACCGGCCGATAAGGCGCCCAGCTGTCATCCAGCTCAGGCTCAAGATAGCCGGCATCGAGCAAGGCTTCGCGCGGAATCTCGATGCGCGTCTTGCAACTGGGGCACAGGCGTCGCACCAGGCGTTGCGCCGTGATCAGAATCACACTGGAAGCGATGTTGAAGGGGGCAATGCCCATGTTGCGCAGGCGCACCAGCGTCGCCGGAGCGTCGTTGGTGTGCAGCGTCGAAAGCAGCAAATGGCCGGTCTGTGCCGCTTTGATCGAAATGTCTGCCGTTTCCAGATCGCGCATTTCGCCGACCATGATGATGTCCGGGTCCTGCCGCAGGAACGATTTGAGAGCGGTCGAAAAAGTCAGCCCGGCCTTTTCATGTATGTTCACCTGGTTGATGCCGCGCAGGGTGATTTCGCACGGGTCTTCGGCGGTGGCCACGTTGACACCGGGCTTGTTCAGCAGTTGCAGACAGGTGTAGAGCGACACCGTCTTGCCTGACCCGGTCGGGCCCGTCACCAGGATCATGCCGTAGGGACGGCCAATGGCATGCAGCAGCCGGTCTCTGTCTTCGGGCTCGTAACCGAGGGCGTCGATGCCCAGTTTGGTGATGCTGGGGTCGAGAATCCGGATCACAATTTTTTCGCCGAACAGGGTGGGTAGCGTGCTGACCCGGAAGTCGATGACGCGATCCGCGCCGACCCTGAGTTTCATCTTTCCGTCCTGCGGCAGCCGTCTCTCAGAAATGTCCATTCTGGAGATGATCTTGATGCGCGAGGCCAACTTCTCCTTGATTGCCACCGGTGGCGCCGCAACTTCACGCAGTTCGCCGTCGATCCGGAAGCGCACCCGGTAACTGCTTTCGTAGGGCTCGAAATGCAGGTCTGAAGCGCGCTGGTTGTAGGCATCGAGCAGCATCTTGTGCAAGAACTTGACAACCGGCGCATCGCCAATGTCAGCGTTCGATGCTTCGGCGCTGTCGTCCAACTCGGCTTCGACTACTTCGTCAAATTCAAATTCGTTGCCAATAAGCTTGTCGATCTTCTCGGCCGCCGTGGCTGCGTTGGCGGACACCAGTTTGAGCAGCTTGTCGTACTCGGCAACGACCCAGTCAACCCGCAGCCCGGTGGCAAACTTGATTTGTTCAGCTGCCCGACTGTCTGAGGGGTCGGCGCTGGCCACCACCAAGCGGTTGCCGCGTTTGCTCAGCACTACGACACGGTAGTCACTGCAGATCTTGCTGTCGAGCAAACCCATTGGCAGGCGCTGTGCGTCCATTGCGTCCAGATCGACCAAGGGCGCGGCGAAGGCGGCTGACAGCGTATGCGCCAGATCAGACGCCGACACCACGCCCGAACCGGTCAGTTCGGCAATGAAGCTGGTGTGACTGCTGCGCGCCTTGCGGAAGATTTCCTCGGCCGCTTGCTGCTCCAGTTTGCCAGCCAAAACCAGGGCGCGCCCCAAACCTGGCAAGGCGTTGCTGGAATTGTCGGGAAAGGTCAAATCAACGCTGCTCATAACCCGCAATGTACTACGTCGGCAACAGTCACTTTTGATCGCTTGCAAATTCGCAACTGATCGTAACTTCTGCAGCTTTCCTTGGTCGAGATTTTGCAGGGTCGGGAAATGTGGGGGACACGGATTCTGCCCATGCGGCTGATAATGCGGGCTCGCTTCGCAAACCGAGACGCCCATGAATGCACCAGAAAAGTCAGTCCATCCGGAAATCAGTCTGAACGACAAGTACCAAGTCAAACAAGGATGGATCTTTTTGGCCGGCACGCAGGCCCTCGTGCGCCTGCCGATCCAGCAGCGCCTGCGCGACCAGGCCGAGGGCAAGAACACCGGCGCCTACGTCTCGGGGTATCGCGGCTCGCCGCTCGGGCGCTATGACATGGATCTTTGGCAGGCGGGCGCGATACTGAAAGAGAACAATGTCTTCTTTCGCCCGGCGGTGAACGAAGACCTGGCGGCGACCGCCATCTGGGGCTCGCAGCATGTGGGCAGTTTTCCGGGCGCGCGTGTCGACGGCGTGTTTGGCATCTGGTACGGCAAGGGGCCCGGTGTTGACCGCAGTGGTGACGTGCTGCGCCACGCCAACAGCGCGGGCACCAGCAAGCTCGGCGGCGTGCTGGCGCTGGCCGGCGATGACCATGGCGCCAAGTCCTCGACCATCACCAATTTCTCGGACCAGATCTTCATCGCCGCCGGCATGCCGGTGCTGTACCCGTCCAACACGCAGGAATTGCTCGACTTCGGTTTGCACGGCATCGCCATGTCGCGCTTTTCGGGCTGCTGGATCGGCATGAAGGTGGTCACCGATGTGGTCGAAGGTGGCGGCACCATCTACGTGGCGCCGGATTCGCCCAAGATCGTCTTACCCGAAGTGCCCTCGCTACCGCAGGGCACGCCGATGGGCGCACCCAGCCTGAGCATCCGCCCCTTTGACACCGCCTTGCTGGCCGAGGAGCGGCTCTATAACCACAAGATCTATGCGGCGCTGGCCTATGCGCGCGCGAACGGATTGAACCGCATCACCAGCGACGCGCCCAAGCCCAGGCTGGCGATCGTGTCGGCCGGCAAGGCATACCAGGACGTACGCCAGGCGGCAGTCGAACTCGGCTGGTCGGCAGAGCGGCTGACGGCCTTGGGCATTCGCATCGCCAAGGTTGGCCTGACATGGCCGCTGGACCCGGAGTTTGTGCGCACCCTGGCACAGGATGTTGATGTCATTCTGGTAGTCGAGGAAAAGCGGCCGCTGCTGGAAGAGCAGATCAAGTCCATCCTCTACGACCTGAATCTGGACAAGCGGCCCAGGGTGATCGGCAAAGCCCTGGCTGCACCCACTTATGGGTTGCAAGCCGCCCCGCGTGTGTTCCCGAACAACGCCGAGATTTCGCCGCTGATCGTGGCCAAGGTCATGCTTGATGTGATGTTGACGCTGGACCCCGGCTGTGGCCTGCAGCCGCTCGCGCTGCCAGCACCGAAGGCTGCGCAAGCCACGGCGCAACGCAATGCGAGCTTTTGTTCCGGTTGTCCGCACAACCGCTCCACCAAAGTGATTGAGGGGTCTCGTGCCCTGGCTGGCATCGGTTGCCACACCATCGCCATGCTGATCAACCCGCGCACCACCGGCACCGTTTCGCACATGGGCGGCGAGGGTGCCATGTGGCTGGGCCAGCAGCCCTTTACCGACGAGGCGCACGTCTTTGCCAACATGGGCGACGGTACCTTCTTTCACTCCGGCTTTCTGGCCATTCGCCAGGCGGTGGCGGCCAAGGTCAACATCACCTACAAGTTGCTGGCCAACGGCTTTGTCTCCATGACCGGCGGCCAACCGGTCGATGGCGACCTCAGCGTGCCGCAAACCATCCGTGAACTGCTGGCCGAGGGCGTCAGCGAGGTTGTCCTGGTCAGTGATGAGCCTGAAAAATACGCACAGGCCAATCTGCCGACCGAGGTCGCGGTGCACCACCGTGACGACATGGAAGCGGTGCAGAAGCACCTGCGCGGCCGTCCGGGCGTGACCGTGCTGATCTACGAGCAGCCCTGCGCCACCGAGCGCCGGCGTTTGCGAAAGCGCGGCAAGTGGGCCGACCCGGCCAAGCGCAGCTTCATCAACGCCGCTGTCTGCGAGGGCTGTGGTGACTGCGGCACGGCCTCCAATTGCCTGTCAATCGAGCCGCTTGAAACAGCGCTTGGTCGCAAGCGTCAGATCAACCAGAATAGTTGCAATAAAGACTTCACCTGTATCGAAGGCTTTTGTCCGAGTTTTGTCAGCGTGCAGGGCGGGGCCTTGCGCAAGCCCCCCAAAACGAGCTCTGCTCCGGGCACGAGCCTGCCGCCACCACTGGAGCCGCCCTACCAGCGACCGGTGCGCGCCATGAGCGTGCTGGTGGCTGGCATTGGCGGCACGGGCGTCGTCACCATCGGTCAGTTGCTGGGCATGGCCGCGCACATTGATGGCCTTGCCTGTTCGATCCTGGATATCACGGGTCTGTCGCAAAAATATGGCGCAGTGCTCTCGCATGTGCACTTGGCGCCCACTGCCGAACTGCTGCACGCCACCCGCATCGCGCCCGGCGAAGCCGACACGGTGATCGGCTGCGATCTGATCGTCAGCGCGGGCGACGAAGCCTTGTCGCGCATGCGCTTGGGGCGCACGCGCTCGGTGGTCTGCACCGACGTCATTCCTACCTCGGAGTTCGCGCGCAACCCCGACTGGAGTGTCGATGCGCCGGGTCTTTTGCATAGCATTCAAAGCATCTGCGGTGAGAACTTCTTTGCCGCCAACGGCATTGAAATTGCGCGCGCCCTGATGGGCGACAGCGTCGCCTCCAACATGTTCATGCTCGGCGCTGCCTGGCAGCGTGGCTGGGTTCCGGTCTCGCTCGCGGCCCTGCACAAAGCTATCGAACTCAACGCCGTTCAGGTCGAGTTCAACAAGAGCGCCTTCCTGTGGGGTCGTCGCGCTGCCACCGACCTGGCGGCGGTGCAAAAACTGGCGGCACCGGGCACCGTGATCAAGTTCGTGCCGCGGGATCACGAGACCCTGGCTGAGTTGATGGAGCGTCATGAAAAATTTCTCACCGACTACGACAACGCTGCCTATGCCGCGCGCTACCGCGCCCAACTCGACCGGGTGGCCCAGGTCGATCAGCAACTCGGCGCCCAGGGCCGCCTGTCCAAGGCGGTCGCCCTGAGTTACTTCAAATTGCTGGCCAGCAAGGACGAGTGGGAAGTGGCGCGCCTCTACTGCTCGGACGCCTTCCGTCAACAACTGCAGGCCACTTTTGATGGTGACTACACGCTGCACTTTCACCTCGGTGCCTGGCCGTTTGGCAAAGTCGATGCAGCCAGCGGCAAGGTGAAGAAGCGCGAACTCGGTCCCTGGGTCATGACCGCGTTCAAAGTCATGAACGCCCTGCGCGGTCTGCGCGGCACTTGGCTAGACCCGTTCCGCAACAACGCCGAGCGCCAACTTGATGTGCGCTTGCTCACCGAGTACGAGCAGCAGATCGACGCGTTGCTGGCAATGCCCCAGGCGCAATCGCTACCGACCCTGATCGCACTGGCTGCCTTGCCGCAAAAAATTCGCGGCTACGGCCATGTGCGCCAGACAGCAGCCGACGCCGTGGCGAAGGAGCGTGCGGCCTTGCTGGCTGCAGCACGGCCGCTGGCGCAGGCGGCCTGAAACGTTGCCGAGGCGATGCAATGTCGCAGTTCACCTGCGCAAATGGTTGGGACGTGATCTTTGTGCCGCCGGCAGCAACCCGTGAAACTTGCCGCTGATTTCTGAAAGGCGACCGGTCGCAGCCGACTCGCCGTGCGCCTCTGCCAATACCGCCATGACATCACCGCGCAAATACCAGAGCGCTTGAATGTCCGGCGCGTACTCTATTCGCGACATCACACGGGCCAGTCGCTGGCTTGTGTCAAGATCGTCAAGAGGGTCAAGCATCGCCTTGCGAACCGCTTCAACGCGAGCCTTGGTGCCAAGTTTCGGCGCCGAAGCTCCCAACAAGGCCATCAGACTGGTCGTGATCTTTGAGGTCTTCCAACTCATGCCAGTTCCTTCATCAGTGCAAGTCACCGGATAGGTGGGTTTAAAAATTGGGGCGCCGTAGAAGGCCCCGGCTTGTCATGCACCACCAATTGCGCACGTAGATCTGTACACACTGGCTCCAGTTGCTCGATCAAAGGAGACCAGCACCCAGCCGCATTTAATGCCATGCCCGGAGCTCTTGGTGCCGCTGGCGAATGCTTGGTGGGGGACAAGCAAAATGGCCGCAGAAAGTGAAGCGAATATTGCGCCGATGAGGGGCATGGAAGCCAAAGACTTGATCATGATGATTCTCCAATGAGGGGCTTTGTGAGTCTCATCGCGAGTACGAGACGGCGCGACACCTTGCTATCAGCACGGACCGTGCCAACTTCAAAGGTTCAATGAAATCAACGGTCTACCAAGAGCACCGAGACTCTGCGAGGTACACGGTGGGCATTTGCCCCAACCAATGTGGGGCATTTGCCCCAACTCATTGGGCAACCTCTATCGCTGCAAGCCGTGCCGCTCCATGCGATAGCGCAGTGTGTCACGGCTAATACCGAGCAATTTGGCCGCCTTGCTGACATTGCCCGCGCATTGCAACAGGGCGTGCTGCACGTGGTCGCGCTCCAAGGTGTCGAGCGACTGGACTTCGAATGGTGCAGATCGCGCCAGGGTATTGGGCCCACGGTTTGGGCTGCCCAGGACCAAGTCACGGGAACCGAGGGTGCCGGTTCGCTGCAGCAGTACGGCGCGCTCCAGCACGTTGCGCAGCCCCCGCACGTTGCCCGGCCAATCGTGCGCTGTCAATGCTGCCAATGCAGATTCATCGATCGACAACTTGGAGCGACCATAGCGACCGGCCAGTTGCGCCAGGAAGTGGTGCGCCAGGACCGGGATATCTTCAGTTCGCGCACGCAATGGTGGGATATGAATCTGAAAGACCTTCAGCCGATACATCAAATCGGCACGAAATAGGCCGTCTCTCACCTGCTCATCGAGATCACGGTTGGTTGCAGCAACGATGCGCACATTGACCTGCCGGTCTGACAACGCGCCCAACCGGCGAACCCGAAAGTTTTCCAAAACCCGAAGCAGTTTGGCCTGCAAAGCCAGGTCCAGTTCGCCCACTTCATCCAGAAACAATGTACCGCCGTCTGCCGCTTCGATCAAGCCAATCTTGCGAGCGTGTGCATCGGTAAATGCGCCCTTTTCAAAGCCGAACAGTTCGCCCTCGATCAGGTGAGCGGGTAGCGCAGCGCAATTAATTTCAATAAAAGGCGCATTGGCCCGCGAGCCGGTCTGGTGGCAGGCTCTGGCGACCAATTCTTTACCCGTCCCGGTCTCACCCAGCACGAGTATGGGTGCCGCTGGTGACTGGTCGGTCGGCTCGATACCCGAGACAGCGCGGATCAGATCGCGCAGGCTGTGCATGGCCGGCGACGTGCCCACCAGCGCGTCCAGGCTGGCGTGGCGGGCATCGCGTTGGCGGTAATAGTCCAGGGCGCGGCGCTCGCCCCGTTCAGCCAAGGCACGGTCAACAACATCCTTCAAGCTCTGCAAGGTCACTGGTTTGGTCAGCAGGTCCATCGAGCCCGCCTTCATGGCGTCTACGGCCAAGGTGACACTGGCCTGACCGGTGACCATCACGATGCGCGGTGGGTCTTCAACTTTGCGCAGGGCACGGACAATTTCAAGTCCGTCCATGCCCGGCAGCTGGAAGTCGACGATCACGACGTCGGGCTGAATGCGAATTGCGGCATTGAGCCCGGCGACGCCATCGTGCTCGACTACTACCAAGTGCCCCAATTTTTCAAAGAATCGAGCGAAGTTTTTTGCCAGCACCAGTTCGTCTTCAATCACCAGAATTGTTGCCATCGGCGCTTACTCCCTGGCCTGCTGAGAGATGTTCGCCAGCGGCAAAATGAGCTCGACACAGGTGCCCTTTACGGGGGCACGCTTGAGTGACACCTCACCACCCCACTGCTCCAGCATGCGTTTGACCAGCGTCAAGCCAATTCCCAGGCCGCCGCTCTTGGTGCTGAAAAAGGGGCGAAACAGGGCATTGCGCACATCGTCCTGGATGCCGGGACCGCTGTCGGTGATCTGCAGCCTGAGTTGGCTGGCGTTGTGGGTCCAGCTCACTGCAATGTCGCCTCCATCGGGCATGACATCAGCGGCGTTGGCCAAGATACTGATCAAGATCTGGCGCAGCATGGCAGTGTGAGCCTGAATGGCCGGTGCCTCTTCGATGGGCACTGTCCAGCGAATACCGCGTCGATTCATCTCGGAAGCCAACTCCTGCAAACATTCCCGAATCACCCGAGACGGCCACACGACTTCAGACTGCAACTTGGGCGCCTGAGATACGCGCACCAGTTCGGTAATCCAGCGGTCGGCGCGGTCTACTGAGCTTGTGATGTCAGCGCAGTGTTCTGCAAAGTCCTGTGCCGACGCGTCACTTGCCTGGAGCATCTCAGCGGACACGCGAATGGATGCCAAAGGGTTTCGCAGGTTGTGCGCGACCGCTCGCGCCAACTCGACTGCGGTGGACAGGGTCTGATTTTCGGCAAGCTTCGCATGCTGATCGCGCATGACGCGGTCAGCCCGGGCAACGGTCCAGTAAAGGGTTAGGAACAGACCCGCTGCGCTGACTGCGCATGCCAACCAAAGTTGGATCAGCGCATCCCGAATGGCCGCATTGAGTTGCACTGGCACCTTGTACAACTCCATCACACCCAGCACTTTGCGACTCTGGGGGTCGTGAATCGGGATGTAGCTCTCCACGTAGTAGCTCGCGTGCGCCGCGAGCCCGACGTGTTCGCCTTTATCGAGTTCGCCCACGCCCAGACGCCCACTGTGCACAACCAACTTGCCGGCCAGCGCTTCATCAAGCTCGTCATTGACCGGATAGCGGCGCCCGATCAGTGCACGGTCGGTGGACCAGACGACGGCGCCATCGGCCTGGTAGGCATTGGCGCGAACCGGTTCGCTCATTGATGAAACGTGCGCCATGGAGGCCAGAAAACGTTCCTTCAGAGCCTCATTGTCCGGATTCTCCAGATAGCGGGCGGACTGGTCGGTCAGAAGCAGGTTCTGAATGAAGTCCATGCTGACTTCCCCTTCACGCTGCAGCATGCGTTGGGTCAGCGTGTGCGACATAAGCCAACCCAAGCCGATTGCAATGATGGTGATCACGCCGAGGCTAATCAGGGCAAAGCGTCGACGCAAGTTCAGAGGTGGGGTCGCAGCCTTGTTGGTCATTTAATGAAGTTCAAAGTCCAGCCCCGTTTTTACCAGCAAAATTGCTTCAGAAGGGTTGGACGCAGCGATTTAGGTCTGGCTTGGTGGATCGCTGCGCAACAAGAACGCATCGCGCGCAAGCTCGCACCGCAGTGCGCAGCACGAAGGTACTCCAGTGAGCCCCCGTCATCTGCCTCGAACGCGCCGGTTAGCAGCGTAAAGTGCCACTTGCCTTGCATAGCCCGCACACTGCCCCCAACTGGCCACTATGAACTCTGACCAAGCCACCTCTCTTTCACTGCTTTCCAACGCCTCAGCCGAAGCGCTGAACCAGCACTGCTTTTGCCGCAGCCTGAACCCGGAGCGTCTGCGCGCGCAGCTGGAACGCGACCCGAACCTCAAGGGCATGCTGCACGGCATGGCACAAACGCACCCGCATCTGTTTTCGTCGACGGTGGTCTTTGTGTCAGACCAAACGCAGCAGCAGATCAGAGCCGTGGTGGCCGCCATCGAGCGCATCGTCACCCTCCCTGGCTACCGCAGCCAGGCGCTGGCGCGCGCACCGGGCACGGCGCAACGCGCCTTCGGGCCGTTGGGTGTCTGCATGGGATTTGACTTTCACCTCGGTCCGTACGGGCCGCAGCTCATCGAGATCAACACCAACGCCGGAGGTGCCCTGCTCAACGTTGCGCTGGCGCGCGCGCAGGAGTCCTGCTGCGCGGCCATGGACTGGGCCTTCGCGCCGCAAAGCATGGCCGACAACCTAGAGCAAATCCTGTTCGACATGTTCCAGGCCGAGTGGCAACGCCAGCGTGGCGCGGCGCCCCTGCGCTCGGTGCTGATCGTCGATGAGGCGCCGGCTGCCCAGTACCTGGCGCCGGAGTTTGAGCTGTTTCGCCAGTTGTTCGAGCGCTTTGGTTTGCACGCCGCCATCGCCGATCCCGGCGCACTGACATGGCTTGACGGCAAGCTGTGGTATGCGGGCAAGGCCTTTGACATGGTCTACAACCGCCTGACCGACTTCTACTTGAGCGATCCGAAGCATCAAGCCTTGCGCGCAGCGTATGAGGCAGATGCCGTGGTGCTGACGCCCGACCCGCACGCCCACGCCTTGTTCGCCGACAAGCGCAACCTGATTGCCCTCAGCCAGGACGCGCTGCTGGCGAGCTGGGACGTATCAGAGCCGGATCGCAATCTGCTGCGGACCACCGTACCGGCCACGCGCCTGGTCAGTCCGGAGCAAGCCGAGGTGTTGTGGGCCGAGCGGCGGCAGCTGTTTTTCAAGCCGGTGGCGGGCTACGGCGCCAAGGCCGCTTACCGCGGCGACAAGCTCACGCGGCGCGTCTGGGCCGAGATTCTGGCGGGTGACTTTGTGGCCCAGGCCTTGGTGCCTCCGAGTGAACGTCTGATCGAAGTCGATGGCGTCGCCACCGACCTCAAGTTCGACCTGCGTGCCTACACCTGCGCGGGCCAGGTACAACTTCTGGCAGGCCGCCTGTATGGCGGACA